>CAIVHJ010000239.1 GCA_903905665.1 uncultured Phycisphaerales bacterium | reverse complement strand
CGACGTGGCAGGCCGTACAGACCGCCTTTCGGAGGCGGCTGGGCTGCTCGGGGGCTGCGGGCGCGGCAAGGCCCCCCTCACCCTGCCCTCTCCCCGAAGGGGAGAGGGGTAGTAGGATAGGGAATGGTGTGCAAGCACACCCTACTTCACTTTGCGCCCATCGATAGAACCGTCGGCGAATAGCGAATTGGTGGGCAAGCCCACCCTACATGAACTCTATGGTTCCGGCGGGTTGAGAATAATGATATCGGACCGGGCCGAAGCAAAATAAATCCCACCCCATCAGTCTCAACTTCCGAAAATGTTCTCTCCGGTCTTATTGATGATTGAAAAGACAACTGAACTTGGTTCCATTCCTGCCAAGGCAGTTTTCTGCATTGTGAAGCAACGCGCGGGCTAAAGCCACGCGGCTCGTTGTTTAGTTAAATTTTCAAAGTCCAATAAATCAGCACCGATATCTTCCGGTCCGGCATTAGATCGTTCTAATTTTAGCTTTAACAGATTGTTATTTACCGAATCGAATGTTAAAGTTGAATACCTTCAGATTTTGGGGAAATATTTTGATGATCATACGGCCTGAAACAATGTCCTGGAAAGATCGTGTTGCTTCAAGGCAGCCGGCCCGCCGCGGTTCGGTTTCGGCCTTTACTTTAATCGAACTGCTGGTGGTGGTAGCGATACTCTCAGTATTGGTGTCCCTATTATTGCCATCACTTTCAGGCGCCCGGGAACAGGCACGGAACATTATATGCCTTACCAATCTCAAGGAATTGGCTGCCGCCTCCAATGGGTACTCGGCATCGGATCCCAGTGAATATCTGATCCCACTTCCTCCGTCCGTATATATGACAGACGTCAGCTACCGGGGCAAGCAATTAAGCGCCGCGCGGCGTGCTTTTGGCGGCAAGGCCGGTTTTCCGGATAAGCCCTCGGGCGATCCGTTCGGAAATTATATCGCCACTCTGGGACCGCCCATGTACTCTTCCAAAGGTGGATTCGGCATAGGGCAACGCCCCTTGAATACGTACCTCTACAAGGACGTGACTTCCCGATCCTTCTCCAAAATGTCTGAACTGAGCAACTACTTCTTTATAGAGCGTCCGGAACTCCCGGAAATGGAATCGAAAATCAGCATGCCGTTGTTCCAGTGTCCTTCGGATGTCGGTTATCAGAGCGGTAAAGACAGTGGTGGGATTGTGGATTCCGGCGGTCGTTCCACCAAGGGCATTTTTATGTTCGATGGTACGGCGCGTTACACCGGATCCACTTCATTATATGAGGGATGCGGCAACAGCTACGCTGCGGATTCACAGCTTCTCTTCGATTGCGTGCTTTGAGATATGCCGAACTGGCCAGCGGTCAGCTGGGGCCCATTTCTGATGAGAGCATCTGATATTCAAAACCCTTCCGAAGTGTATATCTATAAAGAGGGGAACGCTTTTGATTCCGCGCTCTGGAACAACCTTCTGGACACCAACCCGCTGCAGCATCCTTACTTTATGGGTTGGCACGGCAAGATGAGAACTCATAACCTCAGCTTTGCCGATGGTCACGCGGGGCCCGGCTTATTTGAAACCCAAACCGATGTGATCGACTTCAGCGATGACGGTTATGTGATTCAGGACGGCAGCATGGCGCAGATGCGCGGCGGGACTCCTTATTCCCAGCCGGATTTTGTCGGGGTTCCGGTATGGAAGGGTGGTTGCATTAATTATCGCAGTATTGCCCCAGTGCTGCTTCGTGGTGCCAACTGGCGAAACAGTGCTCAGCCCGCAACTCCGGTTTTTATCAGCGGATCGTGAGCAGCCATTATTTGAGCACAATTTTTTCGTCTCATTTGTCAGAGAAGGTTAAGAGCCTATCCGGATAACCCGCATGGCCGCCGACCCGTCGGTGGGCCGACGACGGCACCAGCCGCCAGCAGCCCAAGGAGTGAGGAGGAGCAAATGTTGGAGGCATTGGTGACGACGAGCGACACAGGGATGCGCCACGGATTGTGCCGTCCCTTCGGGTTGCGGTCGGGTGAGTCTGCCTGCGGCGTTGCGGCTTCTCGTCGTAGTTTCCAAATACGCCTCGTCGCCGTGCCTTGCATCCAGACTCCCCGCACCGCAACGCGACTCATGCCGGTTATCCGGATAGGCTCTAATTATCAGTGTAGTTCCTGCGCGTCGGAATTCCGTGGTGAGTCCGGATTGGAGTCCGTTTGCGCTTCCTGAGGAATAAACGGGTTCCTCTGCCGGCGCAGGGGAAGAAAAATGACCTCCTGCTCGCGCAGGGGGCTCTGATGGAAAGCACGCCGTGCGTTTTCGGTTAATCACGTACAACATTCACAAAGCCGTCGGGACGGACCGATGCTATCGGCCCGATCGGATCATTGCACTGTTGCGGTATTACCGGGCGGACATCGTATTGTTGCAGGAAATGGAGTGGCATGCGTCTCGATCGGCGGATGACGATCCCGCGGTGGAGTTGGCGCGGACATTGGGGTACGAGCACCACGTGCTGAGTTTGAACGTGGTGTTGAAGAGGGGAAAATACGGCAATGCCACGTTGTCGCGGTTTCCGATTGTTTCGCAGAGGAACATAGATTTGACGGTGGGTTGGCGGAAAAAGCGTGGGGCGCAGCACACGCGGATCGCGTTGTCGGCAGGACACGCGAGACGGGAGTTGGACGTGTTCAACGTGCATCTGGGGTTATCGGCACGGGAGCGTAAGATTCAGATACGACGGTTGCTGGAGTCTTCCGACGTGTCGCAGGTGTCGGAGGATCGTCCGTGCATTATTGCCGGAGATATGAACGACTGGCGGCATGTGTTGAACCGCCGCTTGCTGAGGCCGGCGGGTTTTTCCTGCGGGTCGAATCGCCGCTCGGATTCCCGCTGGTCGATCAGGACGTTTCCCAGTTTCGCCCCGACGGGGGGGTTGGATAAGATTTTTTATCGAGGGCCGCTGCGACTTCTCCACGTGTATCGAAGTCGGTTGAAACTGGCGCGGGTGGCGAGCGATCACATTCCGCTGATCGCCGATTTTGAAATCACGGGATAATGTCTGCCTGCCGGGTGTCGGAATGATTTGGACGAAGGCT
>CAIVHJ010000238.1 GCA_903905665.1 uncultured Phycisphaerales bacterium | reverse complement strand
TACATGTGGTAAGTGCAAGGGGGACGATGAAGGATCAGCCTGCGACAAGTGCTACGATTGCTGCACTAACGCGCCAACGCCGGGGGGTAGAACCAGCTGTGAAAAAAATCAGTGCGGCGACAGCACACACCCGGGTCCTTGCCACTAGCTGCGGGGACCGGCTTTGGGCCACGCCGCGTGCATAGCAGGCCAGTGCAGTGTCGTCTGCCAGTGAGACGACAAGTATCAGGCTGACCGCGAGCTGCTCTACGAATAGCAGGCCAGTGCAGTGTCGTCTGCCAGTGAGACAGGTGCGGAAAGGGCGTGTCCCAATGGGCCTTGGCTTCGCCGATACGTTGGTTACCGGTGACAGTACGTTTCTGCTTTGACTGAAGGGATGTGGTACGTGATGAAGAAGATCGTCTGGCTCGTAGTTTTGGCTTCCTTGGCTGTCGTCGCGACAGCGTACTTGTTTATTCGCCATCGGATTCCGTACTTGACAACACACCGGGCTGTGGCGCGGGTCAAACAATCGTCGCCGGTTCCCGGTATGCCGGATGCAGACTGGAGAGACGAGAAGTTGTGGGAACAGACGCCCGAATATAAAGCAGTAACGGATGAAATAGAGCGGATCTCCAAAGCTGGCGATGCTTGGGACAACCTAACCTCAAATGAAGTCGAAGTGCTGATTCTGAACATGCATAATCCGCACTATTTCGCGCGTATGATGGCTGTGACTGCCGCAGGAGGAGACAAGTATTCTGCTTCGGTTAAACATGAGTTGCTCCCTCACGTCATAGGCCTCTTGTCAGATCCGGTCTCGCATGTGCGCTTATGGGCCGCTGACACCCTTGGGAGAGTGGGAGATAAGAGCGTAATTCCTTATTTATACCCGCTGCTGAATGATGATCGTCAGGTGGTTCGCGACGCAGCCCAAAAGGCGATCCACAGATTGCAGGGGAAAGAGGTCGTGCCGGGGAAGTAGACGAGAGTTAGCGGACAAGCTCGCCAAGTTGGATCCACCTTCTGATGGACTGAGAGGCCTTGTAGCCATGAAGAAGATCGTCTGGCTCGTAGTTTTGGTATCGTTGGCTGCCATTGCGACAGCGTTCGTGCTAATTCACCACCGGGCCGTGTCTCACTCAAAGGTCAAGGAATTGGAGCCGCTTACCGGTGTCCCCAAAGCAGATTGGAAAGACGCGATATTGTGGAGAAAGGCTGGCGAATACAGAGCCGTAGAAAATGAACTTAAACTTATTGGCAGGGAAGCCGATGCTTGGGACAATCTGACCTCAAATCAAGTCGAAGTGCTGATTGAATACATGCATAGTTCGCATTATGAAGCGCGTGAGATGGCTGTGATACTCGCAGGCGGCAAGTATCCCGATCCGGTTAGGGCCGTGTTAGTTCCTCACGTCTTAGGCCTTCTGTCTGATCAGGTCGAGGGGGTGCGCTTCTGGGCTGCGAGTAGCCTTGGGAGAATGGGAGATAAGAAAATGATTCCCTTCTTACAGCCGCTCCTGAAGGATGCTCGTCCGGGAGTCGCACGATGCGCCCAAAGGGCAATCCTTAGGTTGCAGGAAGGAAAAGAGACCGCGCCGGGGAAGTAGACGGCAGTAAGCAAACAATCAACGCTGAGACCGCGCCCGCAATGCTTCCCACTTTTGGGAGATGTGTTTTATTCATCATCATCATGAATCGTCACGAATATCAGCCTTGTTTTCGAGGAATTTGAAGCGTTACGCGATGGATTCCATGGCCTCAGCGGCCTAGAACAGTTGCGCCCACCACTACCCTGTTATCGCTGCATCAGCTCACCAACCAATGGAATCTCGAGGATGGGATAATTGGTGTCGGTTGTTGAGATGAGGAGTTTTTCCTTCAGTGGACCAGGCTGAACTGCGTTAATGGCCACTTCGAACCGATAGACCCGTCGCATAACTTGATTGCTCTCGTCCGCATTCTTTTCTTCCCCCACCGCCTTGACCACAACATTGGAAGAGCTGGGGATTATGTCCCCAAGAATCACCCCCGGCGGCAACGATACGGTAAGCTCTTGCGGCTTCTGAAAGATGTCCGCATCTTTAACCAAGCCATAATCTATCTTCTGGGGGAACCAAACAACGCGCTGTTCAACCGGCCGCTCAACGACGCGAACGGAGACTTTAATCTCCAGATCTCTGGCCTCCGTGTCTCTTAAGTGGAGTGAAACATAACGCTGGACACCACCCAATCCCAAGGAACTACGATTGAATTTGAGTTCTAGCGATTGTTTCTCGCCCGGCTCAAGGCGGGTCGGATGATCGCCTCGAAAAGCGGCAGTCTCGAAACAAGAGCATGAGCCTTTGGCAGACTCGATGATGATGGGGACCTGCTTGGTGTTGATCACCGGGATCGTTACGATAAGGGTGCCCGGATCGTTCGTCGCCACCCCCACATCAACCTCAATGACTTTCTCGGCCAGCGTGTACTCTCGCGGGGAAGGCTTCGTTGATCGGGAAACGGATAGATAGTAGCCGCTATACATTTCTGCGAATTGCCTCTTGTACTCATCCACCGTAACCCATTCGTAATCTCTCGCTGGATCCACGAGCAAGACGCTGCCGTTCGCCACGGCTGGCACCAGATAGAAATGCCCTTTCTTGAGATCTCCTCCGCGGTTCACATGCAGAAGACAGACATGCGTTTCATCCAACCCGACCAGGGTTTCGTCCAAAGTCGCATTTTTGTATGCGCTTACGCTCAGACCATTTGCTTCAAGCGACTTCTTCAACAACAGCATGGACGTAGCCTGTTCCCAATGGGAGCCGACCTCCAGTTCGTCCTGCAACCGGGGGAGATCAACAGAAAGGTCAAACCAGTGCAGCAAAAAAACAGCCGCGTTTACACCGCAATTATCAAGCCTTAGGTCACCGAATTCCCGAAGCGCGAGCGAATCCACCTGCGCGTAAAGGGTCGCGGGTAGGAGTAGGAGTATTAGCGCGAGCGTTGTGATGGCCGTGCGCTTCATTTCTGACGCCGCTTCAACGTGAACCACAAGAACAGCGTGACGAGGCCAGCTGCGACAACGATAGCCGCGGCCCACTTGGCCGGATACCAGTACCCGCCCGCTCGTTTGGGCTGAGGACTCAGAGGATGCTTCAGCGCCGCTTTGACCCTTTGGACCTGATCTCTTATTCCCTGCTCGGCCCCTCCCACGGTGAAGCTGGTTCCCGAGATTTTGTCATTGACGACCGTTCCCGCCGGCCATTTGATCGTGAAAGTGTCATCGCTAAAGTTCGGGTCATTGGCGACAACCGCCGAGGTTTCATAAATCGTCTTGGACTTCGGTTGGCCGGACGCATCCTTTGTCAAACTCGTGGCCTTGACTGGATAGTAAACTCCCGGCACAGGCTCGGCCAGCTTCTCCACGGTCACCTGCTGTCTAGCGGTGGTTTCCTCATTGAAAAGAATCGCGTATCCAAGAATCGCGTATCCCCGAGACGGGTCAAAGCACCAAGTTTCTTTCTGGGATCCTCCTCTTGGGGATGTCACTTGAACAACCAGCTCGATACAGTCCGTATCGTTAAACCGCACGGGGTTAACCGATGACTGAACTACATACTGTTTCTTCACTAACTCCAGAGATTTCTCCAGATAGTCGGACATTCGCACCTTCATTTGGTCCTGACAACCATACAAGGAGAATTCCCATCCGCTGGCGAACTCCACAACAGTGGGCCGGTCTGCTGTGATTTGGCCTTCCAGAAGCTTAAATGGCTGCTTGTCCGCCGGGCCGCCCTCGATAGTGAGATGTTGGCCGACCCTGCCGTTGTAGGCAGTTGTCCCGCTTCTCTGCGAGAAGCCGGCTGCTCCATTGACCCATGGGAAGATCTTCTTGTGGATATCAACCCTCACCTTGCTTCCCGGCACGCCGATGTACCAAGCCGTCACGTCGGACTCACCGTTGTATTGCCAGTCTTGTTTGCCCGCTGCCCATTCCAAAAACAGACACTTGCCGTCCACTCGCAAATTCAGGAGTTTCTTTTCACTCTTCTTGATCCCGTTCAGCAGATCGTTGAACGACACGGCTTGGTTTCCCTGCGCCATCGCCTCCGTCAACATTGTCAGGCAACAGAGTAACGTGCCAGCGGTTCCCACCGCGCCCCTAAACCCCATCTTCAGCCGGTAGGATGTTTTTGCCTTCATTTTTTCTGTCCTCACTTTCCCACCCGCTTTTGCCAAGTGCATAACCGTGTGGAGCATAGCTTGCTGTAGAAGGATTCCCCGTCTTCTTTTCAATAGCCAAAATCCGTCTTACACTCGGTAGCGCATCCGAACAGCATCGTATCAAAAGAACTCCTCCTGCCATTGCTCAGAATACCGTGTGTCACCCAAGAAGCTCATTTTGTGCGACAGCATGTTGTGTTGGCCGGCAAGCACGCACGGGCCACGCAGCGGCTTCCTTCCGCTTCGCACCGCAATGATCCCGAGAATCACTCCGTCTTCTTTTTTCCCAGTCTCAAAAATTCGCGCATATTGTTCGGCCAGGCACTCCCGCCTCTCCGTTGAAGAAGCAGTTACCATAGTTGTTGCAATTGCCCGTCTGCAGGACTGCACAATAAATCGAGCCCGAATGGCATGGTTTTTTGCAGGTATTGGGACCGTCGCACCTCTGATTGGCATATGGGCCATCAATAATCCGGCTGCAGGCTGTGCCTGGCAAACCATAGCATGGCGTAGCGTTAGCGGAGCATGTTTCATGACCGATGCACTCCGGATGCATTCCGCGCACGTTTTGCAGGTCTTGATCTGAGGCCGGGCTTTTAGCCAGCACCGCGGTTGCCGCGCCGGCCATGATCAGCACAGCACACAAACTCACCAATCGAGCCATTCCATTTTTCATGTTGCATCTCCCCTGGTTTTGTCTGTTTGTTTACAGACATTTATTTCACTTTGTTTTCTCGGCGGTTGGCAATAATAAACCCCTCGCACTACAAACAGCATACCATAATCCAGCCGTTTTGGCAAGAAAAATGCATCATCCGTAACCCCCAAACGCCGTTAATGGAATTTTCTCAATTGTTCCGCCTGCCATGCTTTCCATTTTGCCGAGTCGGCATCCAGTTCAGCACGTGATTTGCATTTCATCTCGGCTTCTAGCGCGCCATATCCCTGCAATCCCGTTCCATACTTCTGCCACCGGGCAGCTCGGTCACGACGGATTTCATCCACGTTTGCCATTAACGGACCTGCTTCCTGTG
>CAIVHJ010000237.1 GCA_903905665.1 uncultured Phycisphaerales bacterium | reverse complement strand
TTTCTTCCCTTGCTCGTTCGGGTCATTTGCAGGATACTGCGTTTCATTGTTTGGCTCCTTGTGTAGAGGGTTTTTGACAATACCATCTTACTCGGAGCCACTCTTTTTTCAGAATTTCAACTAATTATGGCATCCCGCCGGAGATACTGTATGACTACTGATAATACCACCTGTGCTGTTTCGACTAATCGTACATTGGGTGATAGTAGTAGAACATCCAGAGATAAAGATCCCTTCACCAACATTGTCAGTGATTACGCAATGGCCGACAGAAGGGGTACGCCCCTGAGCACTGTTTATGTAGATACCGCCTCCGTTCCATACCGTATAATCTGGACCTGATGTGTTGTTGATTATCGCACAGTGGCGTATTGTCGGTGCACTATTGGAACAAAAGATGCCGCCTCCTCGCCGAGTGTTGTAGCCAGGGCCGTAAGGATTGAAGCCGATACCTTTTGTTAGCGTGAGCCCATCCAAAAGGGAACCATTACCCTCTTGATGATTGAATGTAACCACACTGCCTTGGGCCGGATCGGCCGGTTGGCTACCGTCAACGATGGTGTGGTCAACGTAATCGGGGCTGGTTGGAATCAATCCTTGTACGGTGATGGCTTTGCCGAGGAAGTTGATATTCTCGACATAGGCGTCGCCGGTGCAACTGATGCTGGCGAAGTTGCGAGGATACACCACAACGGTGTCTCCGTCGGTGGCGGCGTTGATGGCGCTTTGGATCGTGCTGTAGCCGAAGGCGCCGTTGCATTCGACCTGCAAGACGTTGCCGCGCGACTGCGCCAAGACGTCATCAATCGCCTGTTGCACTTCCGGCAGGAGATCGACAATCGGTTCGACGAACACGCCCCCTGACGGTCGCGTCTCTGAGGTCAAGTCACCGCTCTCTAACGATCGCGGTTCGGATAAATCCGCCACCGGTTGTCCCGTCACGACGGGAGTCGGGACCGGTATCGGTTTGGCGAATGCCAATCCGCAGCAGGCACAGACCACCATCACACTGAATACAATTTTGATTTTCATGCTCCACCTCTCCTATTGTGTTAAAAATCCCCTGAATCGATCTGCACCGTGCAGACCAATTTCTCCGGAAAAACACGGATCGAGTCGGCGATTCACGTTTTCCCAATCTGACAAGCGCCTCAAGACACAAGCGGTACGGGAACGACACGCCGTGACCCTACGCCTTCATCAGGTTAACCCCCTGCTGGCGCAGGGGGCTCTGATTTATTGGCCGCCATCCCCACGGAAGCACACGCTCCCTGACGAGTACCGTCGGAAAAAACACGCTCCCTAACAGGTGTGATCTCCGATCGAGCGATCTTAGGGGTACTCGCCGACATCCCTGCCGTCGAATACCCTAGGGGAACGTGCCGTTCCCCTGTAACCCCTCTGCCTTCGGTCATCCAGACCTGCAGGGTCGCGTCTCTGCTGTAGGCGCTCCACAAACAACCGTCGCTTACTTCGGCCGAGAAGCAAACGCCTCGGAACGGTCCATAACAGACCGCACCGCAGGTCATCTTCATTGGTATATATTAGGGGTGCATCAACGAAATCTTAAAGAATCTTGAAAAAAATTTTATCGACACCCCCCTTTATAGATATATTCCCATTGGATAGCGAAATCTCCGGCAAAATTTGTCCAAAATGCACGATTTATTGCGCACGAACCGTCGGCCTCCCCAAAGGAGAAGAAAGGGGATAGCGGGAAGAGAATGGGGAATTATGAATGATGAATTATGAATTACTAATGTAGAGGGACGGGCAGCGAGAAGAAGGAGCAGTGCTCAAGAGCAGCGGGACACGGGAGGGCCGGGAAAAGGATGCGGAGTGCGGAGTTCGGAATGCAGAACGAGAGTCCGGGAGACGGAACGAGGAAGTGAGATACAAGCGATGAGTCGCGTTTGTGCATTTGTTGGGGAGTTCCGCCAAACGGCAAGCCGGGCCGGAGATTGAGATACAAATTCGTACGCAATTCAGTTTGAAAATGCCGATCGGTGAACCGCGTAAAGTGGGGCTGGTCGTCCTTTATTCGTGGTTTGTGTTTCGTTGATCTGTTTTGGGATCAACAAGGCAAAGGTCAGTTCATTTCCCAGCTGGAAGGCGGGAGAGGGGAATCAGGAGGAGGAGGGGGAGGAGATTGGGGTCGTGTGGCGTGCAGTTCGCAGGTAGTGCGCCAGCTGGCTTCGGCGCGATCGAGGAGGCCAACGTTTTGCAGAGCCAAGCCGATGTTGGCCTGAACGTCGGGATGGGTGAAAAGACTGTCTTGAGCTTTTCTGAAATGCTCGACCGCCAATTCGAACAAGTGTTTTTCGGTGAACAACAATCCAAGTTGATAGTGGGCGTGAATCTGGCCGGGATCGACGTCGATTGCGCGTTGGAACGCGGCGACGGCATCATCCGTTTGGCCGGCTTCCTGCAGTGCGAGGCCGAGTTTGACGAGCGCTTTTTCGTAGGCGGGATTGATTTCGACGGCCCGTTGGAAGGATTCAATGGCCTCTTTGAGTCGCCCGCGATTTCGGAACAGCAGTCCCAACCGATAGTACAGGTCCGCATGATCGGGTTGTTCGCGGATCGCCTGTTGGTGGCGTTCGATCTGGGTGTCAACGAGATGGGCGGCCCAGTCGGGTCCGAAGGAGGAAGTATTGGGCGTGAGGCCCTGTCCGAGATGTTTTTCAATTTGTTCGGCGACGGCGGATTTGAGTTGCATTCTGGCGGTTTCGCTGAATAAGAGCGAGGAGTTGGGTTCGATTTTTGACGCGAGTTCAAAACTGGCGAGTCCTTCCTTGTGTCGGCCGGCCTGCAACTGAGCGACGCCGAGTCCCACACAAGCGGAGAGGAGTTGGTCGTTGGCTTCGACCGCTTTGGCGAACCACTGGGCGGCGGGTTCGTAGTGACCGAGACGAAGATTTGCGGTGCCAAGTTTGACCATCGCCTCAAGGTAACCGGGCTGGATTTTCAATGCCTGTTCGTATTCGCCCAGGGCCTGAAGATCGCCGCCGGCTTTGGACAACAGATCGCCCATTCGCAAATGATGGTCCGCGAAGTCCGGTTGCTCGTCGATGAGTTGCCGAAGTTTTTCGATGGCTTCCGGGATCAGTCCAGCCTGTTCGTAGGCACTGACGAGATCGTCCTGCAGTTCCCAGTTGTCGGGGTCCATCGCAATGGCGGTTTCGTAAAGACGAATGGCGTCCTCTGGTTGACCGACCTTGAGCCGCAGATTTGCGAGCGAGATATACAAGGCCATGTTTTCGGGTTCGAGCGCAATCAATTGCTCGTAATGATAGATCGCCGATTCGAATTGCTCCTGATCGAGAAAGATCGCCGCCAGGCGTTCGTGGGTGTTTTTCAGATCGGGACAGACTCGAAGCGACGCGCGATACGCATCAATTGCTTGCCAAGTCTGCTGCAATTTTTCGCAGCAGAAACCCACACAGAATAAAATAATCGGATCGAGGATGTCGATGAGGCGGGCCTGATTCAGCAGATCGAGAGCCTTGGCGGAACGACCCATTTCGTCGTGGATGCAGGCGAGTCCGAGCAGGGCCGGAACGGATTCGTCGTCGCGGGAGAGGATTTCTTCAAAAAGCGGCTGGGCTTTGAGGCAATCTCCTTCGTACAACAGGCATACTCCCAGCGCGGCGCGGACCTCATCGTTGTGCGTGTTTTCGTCGAGCATCACCCGTAAGCGATCCGAATTCATATCGCTCATCTCATCAAGCGACGGGAATTTGGAAGCGAGGGCATCCCGCAGATTTCCAATCAGCCCTCGTCCAAGAATTTCCAACAAGAAGGACATGTTGCATGCCTTTCAGGCGGCCAGCGATTCCAAAGCTTCCCGGGCAGCCCGATAGTTTGTGTTGATCTGAATCGCGCGATCGTACGATTCGCGTGCGCGATCGCCCCATCCCCAATCCCGATAAATACACCCCAGCATGTAATACACGTCGGCGTATTCGTAACCCATGTCGCGGACCTGTCGAAGTCGGATTTCGGCTTCTTCGTTTCGATCCGTATCGCGGTAGAGTTTGGCGAGGGCGATCAGAGCCTGCACTCCGCGCGGGTCGATTTCGACCGCCCGTTCACAGGAACGAATCGCCAGTTCGTCGTTTCCCATTCGGCGATGGATTCGGGCCCGGTGATAATGCAATTCTGCGCGATGGGCCTGTTGCGTCAGCGCGCGATCGAGCACGGTGCTGAACAATGCGAAGATGTCGTTTTCGTGCTCCAGTTCGGGCCAAGCGATAAATGCTTCGACCACGTCCGGTTCCCTGGCGACCATCTGAATGAGTTCTTCCAGATCGCCGATTTCAACGGATGAATGCTCCTGCGGAAAGACGAGATTCACGTTGGGAACTAAGGATGTTTGGGAAATAGCCCGAAGCGCCATCGCCAACCACAGATTGATTTTCGCATCGGCGGGTCGGAGTTGCTGGGCTTTCGTCAAAAGTCCGACTGCGCGATCGTGCCGGGACAACGCGCTGTGACAGAGCGCGAGATTTACCAATGCATCACAATGATCGGGTTTGAGCCGGATCGCCGAGTTCAGGTTCTCGACGGCTTCGAGGAATTCTTCTCGGGCGCCGTACATGAGTCCAAGTTGAAAATACCATTCAGCTTGCTGAGGTTGTCGGAGCAAGCCTTCCCGCAAAGTATGAATCGCCTTTTCCTGCTGGCCGTCGCTCCACAGGGTTAGAGCCAGCCGGATTCGCGGATCAGTTTGGTCGGGATGCTGATCTGTGTCACGATCGCTGATCTGAATTGCCCGATCGAGTTTGCGCAACCGGTAGAAACATCCCACCAGATACTGCGGAAGCGATTCATGTTTGGGGTTGTATTGTATCGCCCGCGAGAAGGATTCGACCGCTGCAGGAAAATGACTGGCCTTCATCTGCTCCAAACCACATCGCACGAACGATTCGGCGGCGTAGTAACGACTCATGAGGCCGAAGAGATGGTCGTCTCCCACAAGTTGCGAAAACCATTCACCAGCCTGTGCATAGTTGCGTTCGTCAAAGGCTTGTGTCGCCCCTTGATACAACAGCCGTGTCTGTTGCGATACGTCGCACTGGGAATCCATAAACGTACCTCGTCCTGTCCGCAGGGCAGAAAACCGTTTGCACCGTTTTTTATATCGGTTGTTTCCGATGGGATCGTAATTTATCCGACGGATGGATCGAAACCGGTCTTATCAGACGCGTCCGATTATCAGACTCTCACGGAAGTGATGGACGTGGGGAGAGCAGCATATGAAGCATGAATGACGCATTTGATTCAGGGGACGATGTGGGCGTCGGCGACGATTTGCTGCGCGCGAGGAAGGATCGCCTTGGCCTGAGCGTAGTTTGGATAACGACCGATGCGAATGACGTGGTACCCCCCCTCGCCGGTACTGTCAAAAACGACGGTGGCATCCAAGCCCTGGCGGCGGAGTTGGGCGGCGCGATCCTGCGCAAGATTGGACTGTTTGAAGGCGCCGCATTGAATCGAAAAACAGTTGTCGGTCCATGAGGATTTTCGTCGGGCGGATTTTTCGTATTCACTACCGGGGAATTTTGCCCAGACATTTTGGAACAGGGTTCGTGACTGGG
>CAIVHJ010000236.1 GCA_903905665.1 uncultured Phycisphaerales bacterium | reverse complement strand
CGCGATTGCAAAAGGTCGATGGTTATCGTTACTTGGCAGAATTGAAAACGGCGTTGAAAACCGCCCTTCAAGGAAAACAAAAACGTGTCGCTTAAACAGGAGCCACTCAAATTTCAACTGAATACGGCATTGACCCGTGTATCATTGGGGTGGGTTTGTGTCTGCTTCTGTGGGGTTTGAGTTATGTTCCAAGGAAGAGAACAAATAGTGCAGGGACTTTTGGATATTATGGATTTCAATGGAATACGCGTAACGATACCACGCGTTCCACATCCATGCTGCGATTATCGGAAGGCATGATCACTTACAGTCATACACCCTATTCTACATCACCACCTGATTTTACAAATCATTCATTCAATTGTTTTGTGTATTGCATTACCTGGTATGGTTGCACACGACCCAATCCCTGTTATTACGTTGATATCTACTTTTGGCGGATCTCATTGCTGTTTGCGGTGCCCACAGTATGCATTCTGATTCGTCGTGGGTATAAGCATTATATCTGCTTGCGGCGTCGAGTAGATTTCCGGTGCGTCAGGTGCGGATACCCTTTACTCGGTTTAACGACACCCGTGTGTCCCGAATGCGGAACGGTGTTCGATCCGAAGTTGCTGCAACCATTGAACATTCACAGTCCACCTCCGGATCAAACGTAGTTAGACCATCAGCACGGTGGCGGGTGTGAGATAAATCCAGCGATACCCCACGTGTTTCCAGACATCGTTCCATCCGGGCTTCCACCACGAAATATCGTCATCCGGATTAGGATCGGGCATGTCGCTGGGGCATGCAATGGGATTCTGGGGCAATTGTTCTTCGAGGGGCAGCGAATTGTTTTCAGATTGTGTGTTCATAAGAATTCTAATGATGAATAATGATATCCGATCGAAGCAATCAATTCATCAACAACTGATATTTCCCGTCGACGAATTCAATAAGTTCGGCAGTTCGGTGGTACGCCGTCTATCCTGAAGTTGTGGATATAAATGTCACAAGTGGTAACCGGGCAATGCGGGTCAGGGCAGACCTTCGTCGTCATCGTCGGGGGTTTCGGGGAATTGCGTATCGGACATCTGTTGGCTCAGGTTGCGAACCAGGCGCTGGAACTCGCCATCGACGTCGTATTGGCCCTTCTGAATCGACTGTTTGATTCGCAGGATTCTCGCCAGGCGGGTTTCGTCGGTGATTTCGAGGTCGTCATCGTAGGCATGCAACGCATCGTCGGGTTCAAACATGAGCGTTCCGTTTCGCTTCTACGGCTCCCTGTTTTCTTATCGGCAGAAAAGCCCCTGTGGATTCGCTGAACCCGTCAGGATTCGATCGAATCGGAATAAATGCCGAGCAAATCAGGGTTTTGGAAACCGCAATCCCCGGTTGGGTGGTCAATGAGAGGCTGAGTTCGGGCGGTGAGATCAACTCCCGGTATAGGGAACAAGCGCCATGTAACGGGCGTATTTGACGGCCTTTTTGATCTGACGCTGCTCAAACGCCGAGGTCCCCGCTCGTTTTCGAGACATCATTCGGCTGCTGGCGGTCAAAAACTTTCGCACCAAGTCCACTTCCTTGTAGTCCAGAACCGGACCTTCCCAATCCAAGGCCTGACGCTCCGGAAAACGACATTTGGTATGAAAAGATCGCATCATCCTTTTCGCCATGATTCAAAACTCCCTCGCCGGTTATTCCTTCACTTTCGGGGCGGCATGCAGGGCCATCACCCGCTCAAACTCCTGTTCGCTGACCACTTCCGATTCGTCAATCAACAAATCCGGGATCCCCTCAACAATCGCATATCGGCGACGCGTTTTCGGATCGGTCGAGTACAACCAGTCCCCTTCGAGCACCAGCGGCGCTCGACTTTCCGGGCAAACCAGAATACTCAACAGCCACGGTTCGATCGACGGGGTCATGATTGATCCCACAAACGGAAAAAACTAGTATAATACACCCGATCCGAAGTTGCAAGGCGATCGGACGCACGGTCCGTCCCCTTTATGGTGAGCGTAGCCCAATTGGTTAGAGCACCGGGTTGTGGTCCCGGGGGTTGCGGGTTCGAGTCCCGTCGCTCACCTTTTTTGGCAGCGGGCAATTCTGAGTGTCAACGAGTGCCGATGTTGACCTATCCTGTGTCAAACACAATGAGTTAGATTCATTCTGTCGATGATCGGTTTCGCGTGACACAGTGCCAACCGTTGCCGGTCGTAACGCCCGAAATGTAACCTGTTTCGATATGTGGGACGATATGTCATTATCGTCCGTTCCTGTCTTCAAACCGCGTTGTACTTCATGCCGATCGTCGTCAGTGATCCTTGGTAGCCGATCGACGGCTTTCGAGGTTTCCAGCAATCGCGGATCGGTGTAAATCTGAGTCGTCAATCGTGCATCGGTATGACGCATCAGTTGCATCGCTTCCCGCAACGACGCCCCCGACTTCGCCAAGAGTGTCCCGTAGGTCTTGCGCAACGAATGGAAATCCACCGTCCAGCCACGATCGTCGGCTTTGGGTATTTTGGCATGGGTCAAATCGCTATTGAAGGTTTGCGGCTTCGGAATTGACTTGAACACCTGATCCGTCGGTTGTGCGTCAGTCGGGCGAACGGATACCAGTTCGGACGCCAGTTGATCCGGTAACGGCAAGGTATCCGCCCGTCCTGCTTTCGTGGTTTCCGCTCTCAGGTCGATTCGAGGATTCTCATCAAGGTGAACGTCACCCCATTGCAGCTGTCGGAGTTCGTTTCGTCGCAGCCCCGTCAGCAACGCCGCCACATACACCGTCCGGCGTGGTCCTGACACCGACAGCAATCGGTGGATTTCATCGAGAGTCAGTGCCCGTCGGATGATCCGCTCTGTTACCTCGACATTGGCGATATGCTCAACAGGGTTCTTTTCCATCCGACGTTGGGACACGCACCAATTGCAGAACACCTTGACGGCTTCGAGGTAGTGATTCGCGGTCCGCTGGCTCATCCCACCCGCTTGGTGGGTCTTTAACCATCGGGACAAGCCGTCCGGCTGGATCGAAGCCAATGTAATCCATTGCAATTCCGTTTTCAGTCGTTCGATTCGTGCTTTGATGTTACGGGTGTACCGTGCTGATCGTCCCAGCCGATTCAATTCATCCATCCAGTCGGTGATATGCAGGTCCAATAGCGCTTGTAGATGTTCGTGGGATACGTCGATGATCCCGACCCGCTCCCGTGCGGCTTGTCGCTCCAATTGACCGGCGTACTGTTCAGTAGCCAAACGATCCGTGTATCCAGCCACACGCTTACGAAGCCCAGTCGCATCGGCGTATTCGATGTAGTATTTTCGGGATTCCCGATAGACCGGCTTGCCGTTGCGGATCATGGGTTCGCGTTTGCCGTCAATGGATCGCATAACCGGATACTTGGGTTTGAAGATTCGCGCCATGGCAGTCACTCCGAATTCTTTTGTGCAGAATCGTCTATGATCACAAAATGTGATTTTAGAGCATTCGCTTCATCACGCGTAAGTCGAATGATTGCGGTCGATGGTGTCATTGGCGTTTGCCTTTTGCTTTTGGTTTTCGAGTCTGGCAGAGATTCAGCCCCAGCACTTCGCAGACTACCGCCAATCGTTCACCCGTCAAGTCCGAAGTCCCTGCCATGTAGCATTGAAGCATTCGCATTTTGACGTGGGGCTTGGTCAGTTTCGCCAGTGAATAACCGGTGAACCTTTGCCTTTTGATTTCAGCCAGCACGATTTTTCGGAATGACATTTTCATATCCTCCTGTATAGCGCAAAATGTTGCTATGTGCAAGTCTCACGCCATTTTTTTCTGTAAATTTTCGTTTCGTTGCCGAGCTTCAAATTCTGTCCGGCTGGGGAAACCCCATGCGGTCCAAAGCCGCAAGTCATCGACCCGCCACACCTTCCGCCCACCAATCTTGAACCCGCGTGGCATTTTTCCGCTCGAATCCATCCGCCGCAAGGTTCGCACCGAAAACGGAACTATCGCCGCAATATCTTTGATACTAACCGCTAAATAGATTTTCATAATTATGGTGCCACCTTCAAGCGGCCCGTTTCCGTCGGGCGGTCCACTGGCGGTTGAGTGATACCAGATACTTATGGCATTCACCCAGGAGTTCCTCGATCGATCCACAGCGATGATTGCGAGTGACGTTGGCGTGCAATTCTCGCCACACCGCGCGCTCGATCCTGTTGTCATCTGGACCATACGGCGGCAAAAAGTGCAACACGATTCTCCCGTCGAAATCTTCCACCGCCTTCTGTGTCATTCGGCTGGAATGAATGATGTCGTTGTCCAGAATCACATGAATCACGATCTTGTTCTGATACGCTCGATCCACGGTGCTGGGCAAACAAGCCAAAAGATCGGCGAT
>CAIVHJ010000235.1 GCA_903905665.1 uncultured Phycisphaerales bacterium | reverse complement strand
TTCCCCCCGCCAATCCGATCACGGGTTTGTGCGCCATCGTCTTTAATTCTCTGTTCCCCCCGCGATCTCGAAGACATTTGAAACCGGCCCGTCGATGGGTAATTCCCACTCACCTTCCCGTCGCTCAAATCAATATCCAGTCGGAAAAAGAATTCAACGATTACTCGGAAGGGATTTTTACCTGTTTGATGGCCACGCTGCGGGCGAAACTTCACCCTGAAGGATCACAGTGATCATAGCATCTTCCGATGTGTTTGTCACGTCCTTTTTTGGAAAATCCTCATGCCGACTATCATGGAGACGCTGAACCGTCAGGAAGAATACGACAGCACGGCTTGTTCGGTCGGCGGGATGGTGCATAGGGTCTGCTCCTGAAACCCTGTTTCTCCATTCAAAAATCCAACTACCCGGTCGGTTTCCAGCTTCACATACGCCAGCCGACCTCCGTACAAACCACAAATTCCGACATCAATGTTGATTCGCTTTTCGTCGGTGGAAATCCGAAAAGCAGGGTCGTCGCCGAACGGAGGTGTGTGACCGAATACCTGCCAGATGTTCGGCCAAGTGGAGTGACGGGTGTGGTCGCTTCGGAAATCCGCCCAGAATATGCCGCCGTACGGATGGGTCCCGCCCCGAAACCATCCGACTCGAAAAATAGAGTGAGAAAAATCACCGCTCCTGACCGCTTGCTTGAGCAGGATATTGAGATGCCGGGCAATCCCCGCCACGGTCACTCGCCAATCGGTTTTTGCACCGACGACTTCCACCAACTCCTGCATCAGTTCCGGACAAATCCCGGCGTGCGTCATCAGGTAATGTCGATAGGCCCGGGCCGCCACCAGTCGCCCGGACAGAATTTCACGCTTCAACCGCTCCGCCAACTGACGGGGATTTTCCACGTTGCTGTAACCATACTCCCCCTGCACCAGGGCAAGTTCGTGGTTGCCTACCAGAATGTCCACACCTCCAGCCGCTCGGTGCGCTTCTCGCCGCAACTGCATCAACAAGTTCAGACATGCTTCCGAATGCGGACCGCGATCTACGGCGTCGCCGCATTGCACTACCTGCGCCTGCCCGCCGATCCACCGATCCGAAGCGTCGATCAGTTTCGCACGCCGGAGGATCGTTCGTAGTCCTTCGATCTCTCCATGGATGTCCCCCACGACGTAGAAATCACGATAAAATCGTCCCGTGCTCCGAATGATGAGATCAAAAAGATCGATCGCCATAGGATCACTCAAACGTAATCGCTCGATGACCGTCTCCGATCCCATCGGGATCCCGCGAATCGGACCGCGCCCATCGAATTCGACTCACTGTTTCTCATCGGCACGAATCCATGGATTCTTCGGCTGGATTTTCAGGACAAATCGACCGAAGACACAACACAACAACATGGGACACAGGGCGTTGTGCTCCGTCCAGGTGTTGTCCCCCAGAAAGGGTAATAATTGATAGGTGGGATATATCCTCCAGCGGTATTTCATGATGCAGAAATGGCAAACGAAATTTGTCCCGTCCTGCCATCGGGTTTTGAACTTTGTCGATGGCTCGTTGTCCTTTATACTCTTGTGCTGCAGACGGTCGCGTAGCTCAGATGGTTTAGAGCGAGGGATTCATAAACCCTAGGTCACTGGTTCGATTCCAGTCGCGACCAGTTCCCCACTTTGCATGTTATTGCAGATATCTGTATCTTCTTGCACGACATTGTGGTTGTCTTTTTTCACTTTGACTCTTGCAGGTGGTTGCGTGCCAGTTACAGACGACTGCAACGTCGGATTTTGCGTCGCCTTGATCGCCTTCTCGTAGTGCTCGTCGATGATCTGTAGATAATGCTTCGACGCCACACGTTGCGAGTTCCCCAGCCAATAGCAAACGACGTGCAAAGGATGCGTGAGGTGTAATTCGGTTTCTCTTGATGATCTCAGGTTGTTAAATAACTTCACCCAAGGCTGTACGCCCGCCCGCCTGATTATCCGCTCTGCATGGGTGCGTAGGTTCTGTTTCGCGTCCCTGTACCGTGTAATCTCGAACTCTGAGCCTTCCTGAGCCTGTTCAACCTCCTTTTGCAGGCAACCACCTGCCCGGAAAACTTCGTTCAAGTTATTGTCTTGTCAGCGGTACTGCTTGACAAATTCATCCTCACTCAATCTCACCTGTTTCAATATCGCTTTGAGCGTGTATGGGTTTAACTGGCGGGCGTTCGGTATCACGGACAAGAAATTCCCCTCGGCGTCGGTGATGATCGCGTGTTTGCCGCCGGCATGAACTTGGAATCCGGCACGCTGCAAGGCTTTGATGACCTTCGGGCGATTGGTGCAGTTAGCCAGCCTGGACACGTCTGGCCCCCATCGTTCGCCGCTTATTCATAAACGCCAGTGCCGACCGGATCGCCTCTTTACCGTTCTCATTGGCTTCCTCAGCCGTATCACCTTGCTCAATAGCGCCCGGCAATTCTTTGCACTGGGCGGTGAAAGTTCCAGTCTCTCCGTCCCGAACAACGATCAGGTGATACGCCGCACCCCCCACCTTCACAGTTTCGGTCCATTCCGTTGACAATGCTTCCACTTGAGACCGAATCTCGGTGATGATCTGCCCAATCGCCAGACTCCACACGTGCTGATGGGTAAGCACTTCCATGATTTGCCGTTCGTCGGTGAGCAGATACACTTTTTTGCCGTCGGTGAGCAGCGTCAACTGAGCCAACATCCGAGAATCCGAATCCTCTGGATACTGTTTTTTCAGATAACGAACCGCTTCGCGGATTTTGGGCAGCGAACAGCCGCGTTCCCGCAACTTGCTGATGACCTTCATCGCCACGACATCGACGAACGTAAACCGCCGTCGACTGCCCTTGCCGGACGCTTCCCGCGCAGACGGCTTCAACAATCCCGTCCGCACCCAGTGGTCCACTTGCCGGACGCTCGCGTCCACCAGCCCCGCCACCGTCTTCGTCGAAAACAGATAGTTCATGTCCTCACCTCATTCCAAGTCCATCATTCCTATTTACTATAATACATTCATGTATTCACATAAGCAACATAAAAACCACACATCAAACACAGGTACTTCAGTGTTTCGGAACGAATCATCATATCGTCGATTCGGGAAACCATCGTAATCCAAAGCAAGCCACTGCATTGAGAGATTTCCGGTTCAACCTGTTCTGCCTGCTGCCGCCACTTAGTTTGCGCCTCTCGCGCGGGCGCGTGAGAAAAAACCTGAAGTCTTCTCAATGGGTACGGGTCTCGCGTTCTGGTTCGCCCGTTGGGCGTTGTCCTGTCGCAAGAGTTTTATACAAATGAAAGTTCTGTGCAGGGTGGGGACAATCCGGCGATAGAGGCGCATTGCAGGAGTTCGGCGACGGCGCGGCGGCCCGTCGGCCCATAATCAAGCGTGTAATCGTTGACATACAGACCGACAAACCGATCCGCCAATGACCGGTCCATGTCTCGCGCAAATCCAAGCGCATAATCAACGGCCTCGTTTCGGTGAGACAGACTGTACTCAATACTCTGGTGAATAATCGCGGCAATCTCAATCATGTTTGATTCGCCCAAATCCCGGCGAATGATATTTCCGCCCAATGAAAGCGGCAGTTGTTTTTGCTCATACCACCACTGCCCAAGGTCTGCCACTTTGTGCAGACGATGGGAGGCGTACGTCAGCTGACCTTCGTGGATGAGCAG
>CAIVHJ010000234.1 GCA_903905665.1 uncultured Phycisphaerales bacterium | reverse complement strand
GTGCGGGTCTGGAACGGCGAACGCAACGGGTGCAATAAGCGGGTTAATTGGCAGTTCACAACGGCTGACGCTCGGATTAAATTGCGCCGACTTTACCCGAAAATCGAGTCATGACGGATCACGAGTATGATCGGTGAATCACCCCGTTGGGACATTTGGATTCCAACGGGGTGATTGTTTATCTCAAAAGTGTGAACGAACTTTTGTGATTCACCGGCTGGAAGTCGGTGCCACAAAGAGCGAGATCGGTCGGGTGCCGGGTGCCATGCTCGCCGCTTGGGGTGGGCATGTTGAACGGACGTATATTCCGCTCATAACGAACATAGCCCACAGAGCCGAGGGCATGGCACCCATCCGCCCAGAGGTTGGAACACCCCATTTTGTGCGGCGAAATGTTTAGAGGGGACAGAACCGGTAAGCATGGTATAATTCCATTATGAAGCCAACCGTCTATATTGAGACCACCATCCCATCCTACTACTGGGACCAGCGGACGGAAACGACTCCGGATATCGCCCGCACGAGACAATGGTGGGATGAAGAGCGAAATAGATTCCAGTGTTATATTTCGCCCGTCGTGCTCGAGGAACTGCAATCAGATAGCTATCCGAATCAGCAGAAATGTATTGATTTGGTGAAGGATTTGCCATCTTTGAGGCTGGTTCCTGAAATTCGAGACATTGCCGATGTTTATCAGAAACGAAGCTTGATGCCTAAATCGCCGATCCGCGACGCGCTCCATTTGGCATTGGCATCCTTCTACAGGATGGATTATCTCTTGACGTGGAACTGCAAGCACCTGGCAAATGCGACCAAGGTTCATCATTTTGAGACTCTGAATCAAGGAATGGGATTGAGTGTACCGTTATTGACCACTCCGTATATGTTGCAGCTATGGGAGTAACCGAACATGAGTAGCGATAGCCCCATTGTGGATGAAGTGCGTCAAAGAGCGATGGAAATCAGCGCCCGATACGGGCATGATCTGGACAAGTATTTCGAACATTTGTTGGAATACCAGAAGAAGTTTCAGGACCAACTGGTTGACCAGGTAACCGTCGTCAAATCCGATTCTCCCAACAAAAAAAACGCCTAAATTTGCACCGGACATTGAAAAAGTCATGCGGTAGGTGCCATGCTCGCCACAGGGGGCGGGCATGTTGAACGCTTCTAACGAATATGCCCACGCAGAAGGCTGCGTAGGCATGGCATATTATGGCAATATTACTCCATGGAGAGGAGACGAAGATGAGAGGTCGTGTAAAAACCGGTGAAGGAACACTCGTCGGGAATGCAGGCGAGTTCTACGTAGTAGCCGAACTCCTTAAACGTGGAGCAATCGCCGCACTTGCACCGCGGAATTCTCCGAGCTTTGACATATTTGCAACCAAAGAGAACAAAGGGGTACGCATTCGAGTTAAAACAAAATCAGAAGAATACGACGACTGGCAATGGATGGCAAAGAAAGACGGTAAAATCTTCCGTGCCCTTTTAGAACATGATGACTTCACGGTTCTGGTCAACCTAACTAATGAGACAAAGGATCTCCAATTTTTCATCCTACCAACACACACCCTAGACATGTGGCTCTCAGACGATTTCAGTAGATGGGTGTCAACCTGTGGAAAGAACAATCGCTTACACGACCCCAAGAACAAGAAACGATGTATAAAATACTCAAAGTACAAAGACCGACTTCAGGATTACTGGGATAACTGGGACATGTTATGGAAATGAAGGGATATTGTTGCGGGGCGCAATGCCCGCCGCTTGGGCGGGCTTGTTGCACGCGAACATGCCCACACAAACACCCGCATGGGCATGGCACCCAGCGGGGGAAGACCACTCCCTGACGGTCGCGGCTCTGAAAAAGGCGACCTTGTGTCAATCCGGATTTACAATAGTGTTTCAGGATGAGACAAAGAGGGGGATCGGCTGAAAGCGGTCCACGTCGATCAATCCGCGGTCGGTGATTTTCAATGATCCGATGACCGACAGGGCGAGAAACGACATCGCCATGAACGGTCGGCGGATTTTGCAGCCCAGTTGGGTCGTGGCGGCGTGGTGTAAACGATCGAGTTGTTGATGGACTTCAAGGGCAGGGGCATCGCTCATGAGGCCGGCGATGGGGAGAGGAACTCCGGCCAGCACCTTTCCATCCAGAACGGCGCAAAGCCCGCCTCGCATTTTGATGACGGCTACGGCAGCGGCATACATATCCTTGTCGTTGGTTCCGGCCACGATGATGTTGT
>CAIVHJ010000233.1 GCA_903905665.1 uncultured Phycisphaerales bacterium | reverse complement strand
TTTTGTTTTTTGCTTTTCTCTTTTAACTTTTCTCTTTCGTTGGATTTGAAAAGGGAGTTGTGACATGAGAAACAGATTATCATCGAGAAGGGTGCTTCCCGCTTTCACGTTGGTCGAATTGCTGGTGGTCATTGGGATCATCGGGATTCTGGTGGCGATTTTGCTGCCGTCGATTCATGCCGTGCGCACCAGCGCCCGAAACGCCGAAACCACCGCCGTCTTCAATGCCATTTCCGGCGGACTCGAAACCTATCGCAACGCCACCGGTGATCCCTATCCACCGTCAGCCTCGGATGCCGATCCGACGGCAAACGTGAATGAATTCAAGGGAAATTGGACGGCCAATCCGACCGTACCTGGTTCATCAATGGGTACGCCAACTCCTATTTCGATCACGGGGGCCAATTTGCTGCTCTGGGCACTTGCAGGGGCCGATTTTCTGGGGACACCCGGTTTCAAGGATATCAACAATGACGGACTCTGGTGGAATGATACTCATATGGAGATGAACGATACCCCGATAAATCCGGGTTTATATGACCTCAATAGTCAGGCCCAGCCGCTTCACAAACGGTATGGACCATTCATCGACATCGGCAAAACCAAGATTGCCAAGATGCAGGATTTTGCTCTGGATACTCTCAAGCCAAAGAAGACGGACCGAAGCAGTTATCCTCCGGGTCATCACGGGAGCGCATCGAATTATGACAAAACCAGTTTCGTGCTCGATGGATTCGGTTATCCCATTCTTTATTATCGGGCGCGCGTGGGCGCTTCATCCATTGTGACGGATCGAACCGCCGCTACGGTGAAGTTTGGTGTGTACGACCAGGCGGATAATCGGTTGTATACGGGAGAGCAAATCAAGAATGCAGGCTCGGATTCGGGTACGGCTCGAGATGAGGGCGACGGGCTGTTAGCCGGTATGGATCTCGGATCAGGTAATGATCACAAATTGTATCTACCGACAAATCCGGGGACGATGACTCCTACAACTGATTTAGCCGACGTCAATAACACATTTAAGAGTACCTTCGTGCGTTATATCTGGGACCAGAAGATTACGGTGCGCAACGAGCCGGTGAACAAGGATTCGTACATTCTGATCAGTCCCGGTCCTGATGCGTTGTGGGGAACCGACGACGACGTGACGAACTTCAAGAAGTAGGACTGAGGACTGAGGTTCAAACATGCGAGTTCCAAACATCAAGAATCAGGCGCTTCAGGATATGCTTGCTCGGCCCTCAGTCCACAGTCCTCAGTCCTATGCCTTCACTCTGGTCGAGATGCTGATCGTGGTGGGGATCATCGGGTTACTGATCAGCATGATTCTGCTGATTGGGCAGTCGGTCGTGACCCATTCCAAAGTGAAAGACACACAGTTCCTCCTGACGCAACTCGACGACGCGATCAAAACCTACGCCGAGGAAAAACCCTACGTCAAAGTCAAAGAAGCCGTCAAACGATATAACAACTTCCCTCCCGATGACCTGATGGCGTACACACCTGATCCCCCGACCGGAGCCAAGCATGGCAAAGGGGCGGGTGCTTTTTCTGGAATGCCGAACTTGATGCCGGGGGGACTGGGAACTTATTACAGACCCGCGCCGTTTGTCGTGAGTAACCTCACTGATGAAGTTTCGGACCCCAACGGCGGCTATGTTGCTTTCGGCGGGATTCGGGCGATGGTGTTTGCTTTGCGCAACAACGACAAAACCCGCGTGATCTACGAGGGAATCTCCAGCCGCTTCCGCCAAACGACTCCGACGACAACGGAATTCTTCGATACCAACCCGGGTGATGGTTCCGCCTTCAAACCTATGGTTGATCAGGATGTTCAATATCTTGTTGATACATGGGGTCATCCGCTGGAATATTTTTCAGCCGGCTATCTGAAGGAAGATGACACTCATAATACGCTGGGTGATTTTGATACAACCAAAGTGACCTCGCATGGTTGGATTTCATGGAAATTAACTCATCAGAATCAAAACCGTCCGGTGTTGGTGTCCTATGGTCCTGACGGCGTGGAACAATTGTCAGCCAAGCAGACGCTGGATGAGCAGTATAAAGATACCGTATTAGGTTCCGTTACCGCTGGCAAACCTGTGTTTGATAATCCGGAGAAAACCAACGGCAAGTGGCAGGACGACAACGTGTACATCGACGACGCCTTCAGGGACAAAGTGAAGGAAATCAAAGTGCCCTAGAAACTAGAAACTAACGACTAAACACTAAGACCTTCTTTGAACGACGAAGGATGAATGATGAGCGATGAATTACGAGTTACGAATTACGAATTACGAATTGAAAATGGAAAATTAAGGATGACGCACGACGGGCCGTGAATGCGGAATTCGGATTGCGGAATGTGGAATGGCGGAAGAACTTAACCACAGAGCACACAGAGACCGCAGAGAAATTGAAAATTGAAAATTGAAAATGGAAAATGGAAAATGGAAAATTAAGGATGACGAACGACGAACGACGAACGGCGAACGACGCATGAACATTCCGATGGTTCGGAATGTTTATGCTCATTCCGCATTTACTCTCACTGAGATCATGGTTGTCGTCGGCATCGTTGTGATCATTCTGGTGATTGCCATCCCGGCATTTTCCGTCTGGGAATCGCGCAAGCGCGAAGAAGCCATCAATCTGGTCAGCGGGTTGCTGCAAACCGCCCAGACTCAGGCGATGACCGGCAAAAAATCCCTCGGACTTTTTTTTTACGTCAATCCCAGTGACAACGCCCAGTACATCTGGCCCATCGAACCCTACCCGGAACCGACGGACGTTAATTCCGCCAAGGCGGCGCAATTTGGATACAAAATTCGCGGCGATTCTCCGTTTCGACTTCCTCCGCCCATGCGGGTCGTTCCTCTGGATGTGCTTCGCTGCTTTGACTCTGACAATTTGTACGGCTGGCGCCCGGAGCAACTGGCGAACAACCAACTGGACGATGCTCCGTCAGCGAGCGTCGATTCCGCGCCATTTTATGATCCCGCGACGACTCCACCTACTTACGGTTTTCAATATCACCGCAATTTCTTTGTAGTTTTGTTTGGGGCGGATGGTCGGATGGTGTTGTATCGAGAAGTGCATATTTCCGACGTATCAGGCGAGACCAAACTTCCCAGGACAGCGGAAGGAGTGGTCAAAGACAATAGCGGTTCCGGCAATCCGATTCGTTTCTTTTCGGTTCGCGGCGTGATTGTTTATAACGATGAGACGTTTGGGGGAACCCCCTCAAAGGATGGGACGACCGAACCGCAACGTGATTATCTCAAGGTTCAGGGCCAGCCGATCTATGTCCACCCCCTGACCGGAACCGTCATCAAAGGAACCCCGCAGGGGAAGTAGGGGCACGGCATGCCGTGCCCGTCGGGAGATTAACCGCAGAGCACACAGAGACCGCAGAGAAATAGAAAATTGAAAATGTAGAATTGAAAATGGAAAATGGAAAATGGAAAATTAAGAACGACCTCGTTGATTCGGGAAACACCATGCGCCGGGATTCCGCACGTCGCACGCCGCAATTCTACTCAGTCCTCAGCCCTCAGTCCTCGACCTTCAGTCCTCAGTCCTCAGTCCTCAGTCCTGTTCCACGAGCGTTCTCGCTCGTGGAACTCATGATCGCCGTCGTGATTCTCGGCATCGGTTTGCTCATGATCGGGGCGGCTTTGCCGATCGCCTGGCGGGGGTCGATCGACCTGTCCGCCCGCACCAAGGTCACCGGCATCGTCGAATATGCCCGAAACATGGTCCAATCCAAATGCCTCGTCGATGGAAACAGGGACCTGTTCAGTTTTCTTCCTCCTGCCCCTTATCTTCCCTATGACCCTCTGTATCCCGGGGATGGATTTCCAGATTCTGGATTGATGCAACCAACTGGAGATGGGAAACCCGTCAGTTATAGTTTTCTCGGTGATGGAGACACTTTAGATGGTTATGATGCTGACGGCATCGGTAATGGTAATACTCCGATTTCTTATCCTCTAGTTCACCCGTTGCATCTTGAGAACTGGGCGGCTGATTCTTCTAATCCCCTATTCTTTCCTCCGACCCATTTCGCTCAGGATTTCTCTGTTCCCGAGGCGCCTATTCTGATCGATTATCGAATTCTTCTCGCTAATCAGGGAGAGGCGGCTGGATATGTTTGGGTAGGTACGCCGGCGTTTATTAATCTGTCAAATGCAATTGATCCAAACAGAATTGTTGGTGCACCGGTGATTCGATTGCGGGATCGGGTCTATCCACCGATTCCGGAGGATGTGACACCGTCGGATTCTGTATGGATGGAATTGTTGAGCAGTCGCAAATTTGCCTGGGCGGTGTTTCATCGGTTGCTGGAGCAGCCGACAACCCCGGATCAACCGCGAAAGTTCATGATGTACTACGTCACGCTCCGCCGAACCAATACCACCGATCGCTTTGCAAGACAATATCCTGATCCTGTGACGTATCGCTTGCCGCCGCTGGGCCCTCCCTTGGCCTTGCAATCCGCCGACGACGTCATGTTCCCGATCGCCTGGCGTGTCCCGATGACGATTTTGGAATCACAAACACAAGGTGTCAATGCGTACGCTTATGTTGGTGTCCCGAATTTGTCCGAACTGCAAAATTTGCTCCCTTCCGGGTTGACCCTTGTTGCTCCGGATTTGGTTAGTATGAACGCTAAGGTGGCGGATATGTTCCCTGCCGGTGCATATTTTATTGATGAACTCAATGGAAATGTTTATCGGGTTACCAAGCGTGATTATTTGGCTCAAGATTCATCAAGATGGACTGCACGATTGACGCTGGATCAGGAAGTTTCAATTCATGACCTTGCAATCGTACCGGCCGACATCAATACTTCTGTTACGCCCGAAGTGCTGGCCAATGCGAATCGCCGCAATCGAATCGTTTGGGTGTTCCCACCGCCGGTGGTGGAAACTTCACGGACAGATTGTGCTCTGGCTACGTTTTCCGGCGCGAGTCCGGTCGTCGATGTCGTCATGGAGCCAATGACCCTGATGCCGTGAACTGGAGATAAGAAGGTATTAGGCGCTAGGTCTTAGGCCTAACACCTGTAACCTAACACCTATTACCTGTTTTCTAATACCTTCTCATAACTTCCTATCTCATCAGGAGTTAATTCAATAAAAATTTGCATCAGGGCTGTTCTGGACAGTTTGGCGGGTTCATAATTAAGCAGGATGGGTTCTCGGCGGTAAAGGATGATGGGACAGTGAATTACGAATTACGAATTACGAATTACGAATTACGAACGACGAACGACGAGCGACAGGCGATGGGTCGTGTTTTTCGTTCATCATTCATCATTCCTCATTCCGCGCTTCCGCTCAGTCCTCAGTCCTCAGTCCTCAGTCCTGTTGTTCGTTCCGCATTTACTCTCACCGAGGTTCTGGTGGCGCTGGCGTTGTTGATTCTGGTGATGGGGATGGCGAGTACGGTGTTTCGCGTGGCGCTGGGGGGGACGACTCGTCTGACGGCGCAAAGCGATATTGATCGCAAAATTCGCCTGTTCGGACAGCAACTGGAGCACGAACTGGGCCACATCGACCCGACCCAGAGCATCATGGCGATTCAGGGCAACCCGACCCCCGCCTATTGGACCCAAAAACAAAAAGTGCAGGATTACAATTCCGGTCCGGGGCAACCGGGGATTTTCGATGGAATTACCTCCGAAGCCCTCAGCGCAACAGTCAATCCGATCTCGCTCGATCCAGAACGCGAAAATCCCACGCGAGGCTACGATCCTTTGGATTCGTATCCATCTGGTACCGGAGACGGTAGTTTCGATTTGCCGACGACAGGAGCTGGTAGTCGCGATGACAATGCCTATCCGGCATTGCCGCGCGCGGATGTGCTCATGTTCATCACAAACGATCCCCAGGCGCACAGTTACGTCCTTCCCGAAGTCCAAAGTGACGGACCGGTCATGATCACCTACAGCCACGCCATTCTTGGCCATCTCGATCCCAAAACAACTAACGTCAGAGTGACTGGCACGAGTGGCCAGGGGCCTGGAGCCCCCTTGTATACCTACAATGGAGTTGATTACGACAATGATTCCACAAACGACTGGGCAGGGGGAACAGCGGGTCTGAAGTACATTCCGCACCTGAGGTCTTTCAATAACGGTCCCACAATGGATGACGGGGGCTGGGTTCCTGGTGCAGGTGGTGCTACAGGTTTCACGCCGCTACTGCAGGACGTCGCCGCGGACTGGCATCTTGCGCGACGGGCGATTTTGCTGAAGGATTCTTTCGATCAGCAGGAAAACGATTCGGTAGCAGCCAATCGCCGGGACCGCTTCGCCCACGTGCTGTCCCCGACGGATCCGCGAGGAAATACGAATTACCAGACCATTCCATTGCCTTTGTCGGCGTCAAATATCCAGACTTACGAGGTCGAGTATCTCAACTGGATTCTTGGGGGTGAAATGGATGTGGTGTCGCCGGTGGGAGCAGGTCTGGTTACCAGTGCCTGGCCGTTTCCGAACAATATTCAAGATTTTGTCTTCGATTATGAAGTATCGAATCGCTACTTCGGCGGGCCAGCGGCAACCCTGGATTGGTTAGCTTTTGATCGTGTGAACAATGCTACTGGTTTACCTCCTGCAGATGGCTCACGCGATCCGGGAGTCGCTGACGGCCAAGTCATGACACGAACCGGGAACTTGAGCCCGGGTTTCTGGCGTGGGGCGGTACCGGCGTTTTGGTTGGCGAGGAGCATTTTGGACCCGGCGCCTCCGCCGACGTGTGCGCACCGGCTGGGAAACTACTTTCTGCCGAACTGTGCTTCGTTCAAGGTCGAGTGGACCCCCAACGACGTTGGGGGCGTTGATCTGTCCAAAGCCGGCCTCCCCGAAATCATCTGGCTCGATCCGTTCAAGGAGCCTAGTGGTAATAACCGGCTTAGCTTGCCTGCCGTTACGGCATTTCCGAATGATTCGATAACACCTTCCGGTCTCACGGGGAAACCGGTTCATCTGGACGAATTCGAAATATTGGCGCAGAAAATGAAATCGGATCCGGGACGTGCTTTAGGTGCGAGCCCTGATAATGGTCACCGGCCATTGGGGATTGGAAATAAACCTGATTATCCTTTCGGCAATCCGTATTTGCCGGTGTCAGATTTAAACTATGGTCCCGGAAGTATTTTGTGGCAAGTCCATCAGAAGCTTCTCAGTCGATTTGGGTTGAGCAATGGAACCGTGAATGCGGCGCAGAGCAATGTGTTTGACGCGATGCCTGATCCGGTAGCTAATCCCGGTGTGCAACCCAGTTACAACGTTCACAGTTGGTATTCGCGGGATTTGGATCTGCGCTGGAATCCGATTCCTGCTCCTGGGCATTGGGAACCAAAAACGTCTGATTCTCCTGATCCGATGTGGCCCAAGGCGCTTCGGATCACGGTGGATATCTTTGACGAGCACGGCAATTTCGAGACGCCGGTACGGCATGTATATGTGGTGAAGGTGGGGAACAGGTAAGCAGAGCCGCGACCGTGAGGGAGCGGGTTTGGGAATGATGAACGAGGAACGATGAATGATGAGTGATGAATTACGAGTTACGAATTACGAATTACGAAGCGACGTACGAAGTACGACAGGCGAGGTATGCGTTTCGCACTCCGCATTCCGCAATCCACAATCCGCAATCGTTCCGCTCGCTTACGGTCGCGGTTCTGTTCACTCCGCACTTCCGCTCGGTCCTCAGTCCTCAGTCCTCAGTCCTCATCGTTCCGCCAACATGCTTCTGTTCGTCATTTTCGTGCTGGCGGCGCTGTTTGCGATGAGCATCGCCTTTCTCGCCCTGACCCGCAAGGACCGCGAAGTGCTGAGTTACGAACGCGAAGACGAAAAACTCAAAACCGTCGTCGCCACCGTTCAGGACGTCGTGCTCGACGAACTCACCGACACCGCCGTGACCAGCCGCACCAATCCCGTCGGCGGGAAAGTCGAACGGATTCCCTATCTGCAGGATACGACGGCGACGGCCGATCCTGATCGACGTTCGCAATGGACGCTCATTCCCGGTGTCCATCCGCTCGTCTCGTCGATCGAACCATATCGGTCAATCTTGGCGGCGCCGACGAATCTCGAATACTTCGCGGTTACCGACCTCTATCGGGCGACTGATGAGAAGGCAGATGTTGTAGGAGGTAATCCCCGCCTTCCGGCGTCGCATCCGTTGCGAATTCGACGGCTGTATGAGGGAACTCCCCCCAACCCGCCCACACCCACCTACGGAGACGATGCTACGATCGAGACATTCGATCACGACTGGTATCGGCGCGACTGCGACGGGGATGGTGTCGTCGATTGCTATGTATTCAATTTTGCTAAACTCGGCCCGGGTGCCGAGCCAGATTGGGCCCCTCCAGTCAATGCAACTGTCGGTCCATATGGCCCGGATGGGATAGCAACATCCGGTGATGACGATGGGAGCGGGGCCGCCCCTCCGAATGATCGACCATGTGATGGGATCATTGATAATGCAGGTACCCTCAGGGGCCCCCCTAGCTACACAGGTGGTCCTCGAACACCATTACCCTCAGATCACCCTGATGTTACAGGTGGGGGGTGTGCAGGCGCACCAGCTGACGGCACCGAGTATCCGCGATCGCTTCGGCGGATGGTGTCGGATCGGTTGCGCGATCCGGATGCCGACGATTCCAACGACGACGTGTATGTCGGTTTGCGGGTGGAGCAAAACGGCGGGCGGGTCAATATCAACAGTTCGCACTGGACGCTCGTCGATAATCTCTTCGGCTTGGGTTTGGGCGGCAGACCGACCGCCGAGTTTTTCTCCTCTTACCTCCCCTTTGAACAAGCACCGACCGAAGA
>CAIVHJ010000232.1 GCA_903905665.1 uncultured Phycisphaerales bacterium | reverse complement strand
CGATCGCTGCGAGCAGGATATTATTACGGTGAGACGACGGAGAGTTTCACCGTGCAATACGTCGTACCGCAAGCCAAAATCGAAAAAGGTCTCTATCGAAAGATCACGGGCAACGAAGCAACGGCGCTGGGGATGGTGACGGCGGCCCGACTGGCGGGTCGGGACATGTTTCTGGGCAGTTACCCCATCACGCCCGCGAGCACGATTCTGGAGGAATGCAATCGGTTCAAGAATTACCGCGCGAAATGTTTTCAGGCGGAGGACGAGATTGCGGCGGTGACGGCCTCGATCGGTGCGGCCTATGCCGGCGATCTGGCGTTCACCAACACGAGCGGTCCGGGGCTGTCGCTCAAGTCCGAGGGGATCGGTCTGGCGGTGATGCTGGAACTTCCGCTGGTGATCATCAACGTGCAGCGGGGCGGGCCGAGCACGGGGCTGCCGACCAAACCGGAGCAGGCGGATTTGATGCAGGCGATCTGGGGCCGACACGGTGAATGTCCTCTTCCGGTTTTGGCAGCGCGGTCTCCGGGGGATTGTTTTTATGCGACGATCGAAGCCTCCCGAATCGCCGTCGAATACATGACGCCGGTCATTTTGCTCACGGATGGATATCTTGCCAACGGCGCCGAACCATGGAAAATTCCCGCCTATGAGGACCTCGAAAAAATCAACGTTCGCCATCCCACGACCGCCAACAGCGACCAAGGATTCATGCCTTATCTGCGGGACAAGAATCTGTCGCGTCCGTGGGCGCTTCCCGGAACCCCCGGACTCGAACATCGCATCGGCGGGTTGGAAAAGCAGGACGTGACCGGCAACGTGTGTCACGATCCCGACAATCATCACCGGATGGTGGTGCTCCGTGAGCAGAAGATTGAAAACGTGGCGAAGCGAATTCCGCCCACCGAGATCCTCGGTCCCGCCGAGAACGAGTTGCTCGTTGTGGGCTGGGGAGGCACGTACGGCGCGATTCTAACCGCCGTGACCCAGTGCCGGTCCGCGGGGATGCCGATTTCGTACGTTCATTTGCGATACCTCAATCCGCTTCCGCCCGATCTGGGAGACGTGTTGCGGCGGTTCCATCGAATTCTGGTTCCCGAAATCAACCTCGGACAACTGAGGGGGCTGCTCGCGGCAAAACATCGGATCGAAGCCGAAGGTCTCAACAAGGTCCGGGGCAAGCCGTTTTTGGTGTCGGACATTGTTCAAAAAATTTCCGAAATGATTGGAGAGAAAGTTACCGTATGATCACCACAACACCATCAACCGAATTGACCCCGAAGGATTTTACTTCGGATCAGGAGATCCGGTGGTGCCCCGGTTGCGGGGATTACTCGATTCTCGCGCAGGTCAAAAAAATCCTCCCGACGCTGGGGGTTCCACAGGAAAAGATCGTTTTTATATCGGGAATCGGCTGCAGCAGCCGGTTTCCGTATTACGTTCACGCCTATGGTTTGCACGGAATCCACGGACGGGCGATCAGCATTGCCACAGGGGTCAAGTGCGCCAATCCGGAACTCAACGTGTGGGTAGTGACCGGTGACGGAGACGGCATGAGCATCGGCGGAAACCATCTCATTCACGCCATTCGCCGCAACATCAACCTCGTGATCCTGTTGTTCAACAATCGAATCTACGGGTTGACCAAGGGCCAATATTCTCCGACTTCGGAACTGGGCAAGAAGACCAAAACGTCACCGCTGGGCACCATCGAACATCCGATGAAGCCGATTTCGCTGGCGCTGGGCGCCGAGGCAACTTTTGTGGCGCGGGCGATCGACGTGGACGTAAAACATCTGGCCGAGGTGCTCAAGGCCGCCGCCGAACACACCGGCACCAGTTTTGTCGAAATCTACCAAAACTGCGCCATTTTCAACCACAATGCCTATGCGTACGCGACGGACAAAGATACCCGCGACGAACACATTTTGTTTCTGGAGCAGGGTCGTCCGTTGGTTTTCGGCAAGAATCGCGACAAAGGAATTCGGATGAACGGCCCATTGCCGGAGGTGGTTCAACTCGGCAACGGCATCACCGAAAAAGACCTCGTGGTGCATAACGAAACGGCCGAGGATTCGAGTCCGGCGTTTATGTTGTCACGAATGACTTATCCGGATTTTCCGGAGCCGATGGGGGTTTTTCGGCGGGTGCGGCGACCCAGTTACGACGAACTCATGAAGCAGCAATTCGTCGAAGCCGAAAAACTGTGGGGACCCGGAGACATGAATACCCTGCTTCGCGGAACTGAAACCTGGGAAGTCAAGTGATCCTGCTCCTCAATCTCCGAACTTCTCATTCTGAATCGACTTAGAAACTATCTCAAAAGTGTGGCACAGGCCTTTGGCCTGTGATCCACCGGCCGGAAGCCGGTGCCACAAAAAGTTTTGAGATCGTTTCTGAACCCGTCGGGAGGAGAATTTCCTTCCGAGGTTGTTTTTGGTATCCTGCTCATCGGGACGGAGAATAACACCGTCCGAACTTGCGGGAGCACTGGACGGAGCAGGTCGGGAGCAAATTTGAAAAGG
>CAIVHJ010000231.1 GCA_903905665.1 uncultured Phycisphaerales bacterium | reverse complement strand
TTCCTGATCCAGAACCGCCGCCGCTTTGGGGTAGATCGGTGACCAGAACCAGTTTGAACACGTAGCCCGAGGGCAGGGTTACCGAATCCACGATTTGTCGGTAGGATTGGAAATCGGCTTTGAATGCCCGGGCCGAACATTGGAGTTCCACCCGGCTTTGGGCCGTCACGGAAGGTAAAACCAACAATACCGCGATGCCGAGGATCACTACCACGATCAACAACTCAACCAGCGTATAACCCACACATCCGGCCTCGGCGCGACGGGATTGCGGTTCATTTCGGTTTGCCGGGTTTCGCTTCTTTCCTGGATCCTTCATGATTTGCATCCTTTTCTGCCATCTGCACTGTGATGGTACCGTTGTTCAGTTTTTCCTGAATTTGGCCCAGCGTGTTATTGGCGGTCTTGACCTCGGAAATCAGTTGCTCCATTTTCGACACCCGGACTTCGGTGATCATCTGCTCCGCCGGGGCGCCGGGGTCTGCCTGCGCCGCGGAGATCAACGATCCCGGGGTCATCCACAAGCGCAATGTAATCAACGCCAGCAACACGATGGCCATTTGGGCGTACACACTCGCCCATCGATCCTTGTGCTCCACGTTCATGTCCTTGTCCCTTATAAAAGATACGATTCATTTCTCACGGCGGAGGCCAACCGAACGCATAATTGCTCGAAAATTGGATTCCGCTCGTGTTTTCCATCCGATATTTGATCGTCGGAGATTTATCGGACGCAGCCATGCTGTTCACGCATTCCGGCGGGGTGGGCATTGCCGTTGCACAATCATCCTCGCCATGTTGTCCAATCAACCGCAACTCTCGAAATGCCGTGTCGTCCAGGCCCCAGGGACCGGTCGGGGAATTGGAATCAATCGTCAACAAGGCATGGATGCCATCGGGGTTGTCCCACGTCGGAATCGGAACAGTCCCTGAAGGGTCGAGTCCGGGATCAAACACACAACCGTACCGAGGGTCGGATGTATCCACGCGACTCCCCATCAGAAAACCGGTGAAGTATGCTCCTGCTGGGACCCTCGTTAGACCCGTGGGGTCCTGAATAAAATGCTCGATGATTACCGGACCGTGGATCAACGTACATTCAGGAATGGTAGAAGCATGAAACCCATCTCCGCCAAACTGAGTACCATTACCACTCCCGAGCCCTTGAATACATGCGCGTTCTTCAGAAGGTCCATCAGAAGTAGGCTTAACTAAATACCCGAACTGAAGGGTCTCGCAAACCAAAGAGGGGAATCCGGGGATGGCGGGTTGAAGCCAGAAATCTCTTCCCATGTATTCCGGGGCGGGGGGGGGGACATACGGACTGGTATCCAGCAAAACAATCTGCTTGGCCACAATGGTTCCCTGAAATGAAAACGTCGTACTCCCACTGTCCAGAAACAATGGGCAACCATCTTCCCCTTTGTAGACTAGAACATTGGCGGGATTCTCCTTACTGGCCTCCGTCACCTGGCTGACCCTCGTCACCTGACTGTTCTCTATCGAGTCAGGGGGTCCGGCGAGCAAAACATTACGGGTTCCCAGATCGGTCGCCGCAAACGTGATCCCTTCGATGGTATACGACAACTGGGCGTTGAAACCATAATCCGCCAAAGTCATGAGGGGCTTCAGTGAACCAGGGTCATAGTGCATACAGGGTTTAGTCGTGTCTCCGTCACCCTTTGGGGCATCATCGCCACTCACACCCGGAGCTACGCCACTCACACCCGGAGCTGCGCCACTCACACCCGGAGCTGCGCCTATGACGCTCGTGACGATTCTTCCATTGGAACCGGGATTATCCCCTCCGTTACCTCCCTCTTTGTCGTAGGTATAACACCCAGTACGGCCCAGAAGAAGACTACCATCAACGACGGTCACAGATTCCGGCTTGTACACCACCGTATCGGAATATACCGCGAAACCGGGATTGTGATAAAACCAGTCGTGGTGAGGAATGTGGGCAACAGTTGCCAGGGCATAATAGGATCGCATCGATCCGTCGCGTGATCTCGCCTGCGCAATGCAGGTGATCTTGTAATATTCGGGGTTGTAGTGATATCGGGTGGTGTCGGCGTAACGGGCGACTTCAACCCCGACCCGCTGGGCGTTGGCGGAAACGATCGGCGCGTTTTCACCGGGGTATTGGTAACGCACGTCGGCGCCATCGAGATACAACTGCACGCCGCGATAACCCCAGTGATCGTTCCAGAGACCGGCTTGACCTGTCTCTGGGGTATAATGATTGTTGGAGCGAATGTTGCCAATGGCAATCTGCAGGGCCGTTTCCGCCAGTTGGCGGGCCTTGAACTGGAGTTCTTCACTCGAACTCTTTTGTGCATCCTGAAGTTTGAGCGACAGCACGAACAGGGCGATCACCATTCCCACACCCGCCACGACCAAAACGGCCACGAGCACGTAAGCTTTTCTCCGATCGCGGATTTGTTCGATAACTCGTCGCATCACCAAATCCTTATCCCCCAAACGGGATCAGCAGAGGATCGGGTTTTTGAATCCGACCCACCACCGTCAGATAGTACGCAGGAAGGACCACGTCCTCGTCCAGTTGTTTTTCGTTCCGCAGTTGAAGATTGCTCAATCGAATCTGAATCTCCAAATGTTTCTGACTGTTGGCGTCTTCCGTCAAGCTCCCGGTGTCCTTATTCTGAACATACTCATGATAATCCGCGATACAAGTCTGTTCCGCGTTTTCCGATAGGACTTCGGATTCAATACCCGCGCTGAGCATCCAACCGTTCCAGAAGGCTTCGGAATTCACGTCGGATTTCCCTATCTGCGTACCCGGACCCGTGTTCTCCGGGAAATAATACCGAGTCAACCGGCCGGTGTAGGTCACCTCGTTGATTCCATGCTGGACACTGTACTCATGATAGAGCATCTCAAACTCATGCGTGTAATAACAGGTCCAGTCCTTTATTGACGAATCATAGCATTCCCAGGGTGGGGTAGCCCGTCGGCCGGTATAAATCAGGATCCTCCCGGGTACACCGCCGATGCTCCCATTAACATCCTCTTCGCCCAGGGCTTCCTCCGGTCCAACGTCCAGTATACCACCGTCCGATCCACCGTCCGATTCACCGCCCGGAAACCCCAAGCGCGACGGCGGCGGACAATAAGGCTTGGATAGTTGAACGGGGAAATTTTTGGCTTGGCCGAGCCAGTCCTGAACGGCATCGGTGACGAACTGGGCCTCAAAATACAAATCCTGCAGTTGTGACGTGTCTCGATCGGCGCGGCCATAGGCGGGGATCATCACCATCGCGGCGAGCATGATCACGCAAGACAGCGCCAGTGCAATCACGACCTCCGCCAACGTCATGGCCACGCGACGGTCTCTTGCATTGCTTTGTGGATGGTTGGGCCCGCTCAACGATCCAACTCCTTTAAGGACCCTTCCGCATCGGGTCCGTAAATAACCGCTGCATCTCATAGATGGGTTGCTCGCCCTGCGGATCGACTCGATAAATCGTAATCGTCACCAGGACTCCGTGAATCCACGTTTGGGAGTCCTGATCATCATCGACGTCCCACACCAGTTGCACGTCCACCGCCCGCCGCATCGGCAGAGCGCGTTCATCCGACAAACCCAGTTTCAGAATCTTCCCGTCCCGACGAAGAAATAGGTTCGCCAAAATCGGCTCTTGCGGCCCCCCCCCGCGAGAACCTTCGATCAAACCATACCCGTCCCGATATCCTGCAAAGTCGGTTTTGTCGTCGAAACAACTCCGACGAACGGTGCAAACATTTTCCCCCGGTTCAACGTCATTCCGACAATACGGATTTTCGCTGCAAAAGGTTTCGCGCGCCTCAAGATAGGGGGCCATCGCTTGGCATCCCCCAAAATGCTTGGAGCAGTCCGTCGCGGGGACGCCCGCGGGGCAGGGGATACAATCATCCGCAAAATTTCCCCATCCGTCGCCGGCGGAATCCTCGAAATTGGGCAGTGCTGCGATCTCCGTCATCAAATCCTGCGCAAGAATCTTGGCCTGCTGGCGCGCGCCCAGATCCTGCGACGCCTGTTGCGCCGCCACAAAGGCCGTCATAACTGTCGCTGAAAACATGAGGAGGATCGCCGCCGCAACGACGACTTCAATCAGCGTCAAACCCAAAAAACGAGTTCGTACGATTCGGTCCATAGTTCAATCAACACAACAGGCACGACGATCCGATCACTCACGCAGACCTTCGTGCCCTTTTTCGATGGATCTTCAAAATCCGATGACGCCGCATTCACCAGCCCGCATGTTCGGAGGTGTCATCCGCCTTGAACGTTCCGGCTTTAATCGACCCGTCGGACTTGTCCGTTGGACAATAAGACCATCCGATTCCCTCCGTGGCATCACCCGCCGTCGTTCCGTCCAGCCACAGATTTTCGACGGCCGCCTTGTTGTTGAAGGGATTCTCCGGAAAATTACCCGCCAGATAGGTTCCCGCAAAATTCGGGCTGAGAGTCGTCGAAGTAAGCTGGTCGAGGGTGGGAAACGTATCATTGTGGTCGAGTTTGAAGAGTTGCAGCTGGCTTCGAATCAACGAGAGATTCGACTTCAGCGTATTTGCTTTGGCCGTCGTCGCCGCATCCGAAAACTGCGGGATGACGATGGCGGCGATGATCCCCAGAATGACGACCACAATCAACAACTCAATCAACGTAAAACCTTTGGGGCACTGTTTGTTCATAGTTATGTCTCCGCAATCGCGAGGAAAGGAGAGCGCATTCTCTCGTATTTATTAAGAATCTACGATATGTTTCGACCGGAAGGAGCGATCAAAAGACTTTAAGCGGACAATTCCTCTACCCAGCTAAGATATCGGACCCTGAATGCGATGTGCTTTTGCTGGGCCCTTTTCAGCACGCCTCACACTATCGGACCGTGCTCCAGCAGACAATCCAAGAATCATCGCTTCGCAATCAGCACCATGACGGGATGATCCGGCAGAGTAGCTTCGTCCTGAATCGTACGAACGTTCACTTCGGCAAAGTACCGTTGCAACAGATCGCGATATTGTTCAATCGCAATCTGATCGCGTGGAATTTCAAACGGCAGGATTAACAAATTTCCATCGGTCCGCAATTCATCGCGGATCCACGGCCAGATGGTTTCTGGAAATGAAAGCGATTCCAATTTTACGGGCTGCTCCGGTCGAACGAGCATGATCGCAGCCATAGATTCCCGCTGCAACCAAACCCTCCGAATCCTCCCGATCAGCGTGTGAATCAAGCTGGGCCCATCGGAATCCTTCCGTAAAGATTTCCAGCACAGGGCACCCGAATCCAATCCGAGATCGCGGTGCGCTTCCATGGTGCTGCCGATCGATACCATTCGCAGACCCGCTTGTTCTACAAATTCGTGCTGTTGTTCCGACCACGCCGGCGCACGGGAAGGCATCAAAATCAATTCAATGCCCAACAGAAAACCAAACGCCGTCAAAAATCCCATGCGTTGTTTCCGATGAAAATCAGGTTCATACATACTCCACAACACCCCGGCGCCCAAACAAACCAACACGATGACGAGTAATGCATAATAGGGCGTCATCCGCTGCTCGACCATCATCAGAAAAATCCCACCCAGAAATGTTCCGATCCCGGCACAAAGCATGGCGGAAAGAATGCCGCTGACCGGTCGAGTGCTCCTCTGAGCCAGTGACACCAAACTGACTCCGCCCACAATCCCCAATCCTGTCGCAGTAAACATTTTCCAGCACCATATCCCCAGGAACGAACTGCTCCCCTCCCTATCGGACGAGAGTAAGAAAAACCGATCGGGCCCCAAACCAATTTCACACGCCACCCACAAAGACATCAACCCGCACAGCGCCGCCGGATAATTCGTTGAGAGAATAGCATCCGGCGTCGAAAAACGAGTGGGTCTTTTGCTTTGGTCTCTTACCGGTTGAACCCGGCGCAAAACCCGAACACCCACGCTGATACCCACTCCGACCGCCCCAATTTGCATCGGACAGAAATTCCAAATCTGCGACGCAGTTTTCCACGTCACATTCGCACTCAGATAGACGATCCACAGCGCCCCCATGACAACGAGGACACACATGGGAACCCAGCGGGACTGCGACGGCAAAGCCGGCCCGTTCATTCCGACCGGCGCCTGTCGTGACGATTCCACTTCGATACTGCTGGATTGAACCAGCATTGTCCCACAACCCAGAAAAATCAACGACACAACCGCTCCCAGCCAGTTCCCTGCAGAAAAGGATACGTGAAATCCGATCCACAATCCCAGCCCCGCGCCCAACGTCAAGCGACCAAGCACCGTCCCAATGTATTCTCGATGGAGCAATTCGATTCTCTGAAGGCTGTTCAGGCCGATCCCGATCAGAATCAGTGGAATTCCAATGTCAGTTGAAAGGACCAAAAGGTCCAGAACGTAGGATGTCCCCACGGTCCAGTGAAAACGTTCAATCGCCAGATGATAAATCCGAACCAGCGGCTCGAATAAAACAAACGAACCCACGAGAATCGCCAATCCACCCACCACGAATCCTCCGGCGGCGATTACCCGTAAATGAGCATCCACTTGCGATGGGCTAAAAGGGTCCTCTTTCGCTTCGCTCGCAGCCTGAGCACGCGAAACATTCGATGCAGTCGGCACCCCGGCACGCCGGGGCTGATAGGGAACGGGAAGACGCTTCGCCAACTCGACAAAATGTGCGGCGAAACGATGCGGCAGCCAAATCCCCACCAGGAGCAAACCCATCATCGCCAAAAATATCCGGATCATCGGCACGGGACACGGCAGCAGCACCGATTCCCAGCGGGTTGCGACAGCCCAGGCGTATCCCGCCAGGGCCAACCCGACGAATCCGGGAACACTCCACTGAATTGTTCGACGCATTAAAAACATGAGATTCAGTCCAAAGGCGATTCAGGCCTCCATGCTCTCGATGGTGGTCGTATAGGGACTAAACAACCGCCGACCACCCTCGTCGAGCTGAAGCACGATCCCGCAATCCGGATCCAGGTCCACGAGGCTTCCGCTGAACTGATGCCCGTCTGAAACCACCCGAATATATCGACCCAGCGGAATCGCTTCGTTCGTCCAGCGGGCCTTGATTTCGTCGGGTTCCAGTCGATTTGCCCGATCGTACCAGACGTCCAGACTCGTAAGCAGCTCCTTCGCCACACGCACCCGATCCACCGCCGTCGCGGATTCCAGATCGAGCGACGTGGCGACAGACCGAAGGTCTGGGGGAAAATGCCCCGCGTGCTGGAGGCAATTGATCCCGATCCCGATCACATAAGCCCGCAATTCGCCTTCGAGAGGAATCGACTCGATGAGAATCCCGCAGAGTTTCTTTCCGCGCGCCATCAGATCATTCGGCCATTTGATCTGTGTGACAATGTCGGCAGCATCACGAATCGCCTCGTGCGCCGCCAAGACGCTCCACAACCAGATCGTCCGCGCCACCGTCCCCGACGGATCAAGGTACAAAAGCGTGCTGCACAAAACGCTCGCCCCGCGAGGCGAATGCCAAACCCGGTTCAGGCGCCCCCGACCTCGACTCTGTCGCTCGGCGAAAATCACCATCCCGTGAAAGTCAGGATCGCCTGCCCGTTCCTTGGCGATCACGTTCGTGCTCGTAACCTCGTCATGCACCTCGATCCGCCGACCGATCACCTTCACGTCGAGCCGATCCCGCAAGACCGCTTCCGTCAATGGTTCACCCGCTAACACGAATCATTCATCCTTCAATGGCCCAGACTTCCTCAGGCTATGTAAAACAATTCCGCATGTCCCACGCCCAGACTCCGTCGGATGGCCATCAACAACACCCTCTGCAAATCGCTCAACACCACGTCCCGATCCATCAACCGACGGGCATCGTGCCTCGCCATTTCCAGCAAATCCCGATCCGCGATCAAATTCGCAAAGCGATAACCCAGCAACCCGTGCTGACGTGTTCCCAGCAACTCACCGGGGCCCCGAGATTCGAGATCCGCTTCGGCTATTTTGAAACCGTCCCGTGTGGTTTCCAAAACCCGCAGCCGCCGCAACGCCGAATCGGACACGGCATCCGTAATCATCAAAAACCAGGCATCGGCGCTGCCCCGACCGATTCGTCCTCGCAACTGATGCAATTGCGCCAAACCATACCGCTCCGCATGAAAAACCGCCATCACTGTGGCTTCGGGCACGTCCATACCCACTTCCACCACGGTCGTGCAAATCAACGCCTGGATTCGACCGGCACGGAACGATTCCAGCACGGCGATCTTCTCATCCCCTCGCAAACGACCATGAAGCAATCCACAACGATAACCGCTCAACTCGCCTCGGACCAGATTCTCGTATTCGCTTTTGACGGCCTTGAGCGGCAGATTCTCGGATTCGTCAATAATCGGATACACCACGTACGCCCGATGACCCCGATCGAGTTCGCGGCGAATCACGGTCCATGCTTCAGACACCGTCGAACCGGTAACCAGTCGCGTGGTGACGCTTCCCCGACCCGCCGGCATCGCATCCAGCGTCGAAATATCCACCTCACCCAGCCACACCAACGCCTGCGTGCGAGGAATCGGCGTGGCGCTCAGCACCAGATAGTGTGGCGAGCGCCCCTTGGATTTCAACGCCTCCCGCTGATGAACGCCGAAACGATGCTGCTCGTCGATGATCACCAGCCCCAGTTGGTGAAAGCGAACGTCCTCCTCCAGCAAGGCGTGTGTCCCGACGACAAAATGGTTTCTCCCCTCTGCCAAACCGGCCCGAAACTCCCGCCGTTGTCGATTGGACTGTGAACCGCTCGCTAACGCCACGGTCACCCGGCTTCCCGAAAGATAGCGGCTGATCTTGTCATAATGCTGTTGCGCCAAAATTTCCGTCGGCGCCAACAAGACTACCTGATGACGATGAGCAATCGCCGTGAGCGCCGCATACACCGCCACCACCGTCTTCCCGGAACCTACGTCCCCCTGCAACAACCGATACATCGGCTGATGACGTCCCAAATCGATGCCGATTTCACGAACCGCACGATCCTGCGCCTCCGTCAGCGTAAATGGAAATCGCCGGCGAATCCGAAGATCGATTTCCGGCGTCGCGTGAAAAACCGGAGCGTCATGATCTCGAGCGCGAATCGTTTTCGCGCGATTTAACTCAATCTGCGAAACCAGTAATTCGTCATAAGCCAGTCTCCGCCTCGCTGCTTCCGCCTCCTCCAATGTCCCCGGACGATGTAAACGATCCACCGCCTGCGACCAGACTATCAACGAATGCGATTTACGTACCTGGTCTGGAAGATAATCCACGACCCCGTCCATTCGGTCCAATGCGGAGGAAATGATGCGCGTCAGGATAAATGATTGAATCGGACCCTGGGCAGCATACACAGGCCTCCACTCGTCTTGCGAAGGCCCCGTGATGGCTTCAGCATCGTCCACTACGCGGAATTTGGGGTGGGTCAACTGCAAACCCGTGTCGTACCACTGAACCCTGCCCGTGGCACAAATCCCCATCCCCGCGCGAAGCCGATGCCGCAATTGCGGCATGTTGAACCACGTCAAACGACATGTTCCCGTTCCGTCGCGCACCTTGGCGACCACACGGGAGACTCGGCTGCCGGAACTCAGTCGTACTTGCGTGATTTCGCCGACAAGGCATACGACCTCCCCCTCGCGCCACTGCTCGATGGGAGTCATCGCCGGCTGCAATTCATACCGCGAGGGGCTGATCAACAGCAAATCCAAAACACTTTGAATGCCGGCCTGTGAAAGATGGGCAAACCGGGAAGGTCCCACGCCGGGCAAATAGCGCACCGAGGTGTCGAGTTCCAATCCCACGTCCGCGAAATCTCCCCTCCGAATCACCGGGGTCGGCATCGACATGAAACCGGCTCACGATCCGCGATAAAAATCTCAACCGGCAGTCATTCTCTGGTTTTCAGGGAATGATCAGCTTCGTCCCCGCCGGAACCTTGTTGGGGTCGGAGATTCGCTCTTTGTTGGCTTCCTGAATCTTCGTCCACTGTTTCCCGTCCCCGTAGTATTGCTTGGCGATTGAGTACAGCGTCTCGCCTTTTTGCACCACGTGGACCCGTCCGCCTTCGGAGGACGCCTGAGCCGGCTTGGATGACGGCGGTGCGGGAGTCGAAACCGACTTCGCCTTCGAAGAGGGTTCTGCGGACGGAACGTCCGTCACGTTCGAATCGAGAGGAACCTTGTTGCGATCTTCCGGAAGGTTCATCTTCTGCTGCGGCGCGGGAGCAGCGCCCCCTGCCGCACCGGACGCCGGGGAAGGCGCGGTCGTCTGAACCGATGGCTGCGGTTGATTGCATCCCCACCACATCCCGACGATCACACATAAAATTCCATACCGTTTCATGATCCAAATCCTCCAGATAGAGAACGTTCGGTTTTCGGAACCGTCTCCAGTATGTGCCGACGAAGTTTGAACAACTCTCGAAACGCTCGAAGGATCACCTTAAAATTGGCGCCGGTCTGCTGACCCGCCAATCGCGGATAATGATGAACCCCCACCTGCCGAATCGAATAACCCAGCCGAACCGCCTTGGCCAAAACCTCCGTGTCGATCAACGCACCCATGGATCGCATCTCAATCTGCTTGAACAGTCGGGCGGGAAACAACTTGAACGCACAGTCCACGTCGCGAACCCGCATTCCAAACATCACGTTCACCAGCGTACACCAGCACCAGGCGTTGATTTTGCGAATGAGGGGATCCTTGCGGTCCATGCGATAGGCGGACACGATGATGTTTTCCCCTCGCAACATCAGCAATTTGGCAATTTCGTGCATGTCGAATTGCCCGTCACCATCGGTGTAAAAAACCCATTGTTTGGTCGCCGCACGATAACCGCTCTGCAACGCCCCGCCATATCCCAGATTCGGACAATTGTGAACCGCGCGAACGTTCGGCAATTCGCGCACCAGACGATCGGCGATTTCACCGGTGCGGTCTTTGCTCCCGTCGTTGACGATGATGACTTCATAATCGGTCGTTAACGACTGACACACCTCAACCGCCTGCCGCGTCACCCGCTCGACGTTGGCTTCTTCGTTATAACAGGGGAAAAACATCGTCAGCGACAAAAGTTCCTTGTTGGCTTCCATCGTCACTCCAGATGATGCTTTGAAAAATGTACCCGTCCTCTTCCCTGCAGTCTATGATCTCACATCAGGCGCTGCTCGGCAACTTACAACCGATGATCCCCTTGATTTTATCGTATCTGGAAGGAACGTAAACAGAGAGGTGAAACTTCAGGCCAGGCTTTTCGCCAGATGGATGCGATTCTTGCCGGATTGTTTGGCCAGATACAGCGCCTGATCGGCGGCCTTGAT
>CAIVHJ010000230.1 GCA_903905665.1 uncultured Phycisphaerales bacterium | reverse complement strand
GTTGACGATGTCCTCAACCCGCAACGTCATGATTTCTTCGGGCACCTGCTGCTCGAACTTGCGGTTGATGCGGAATCGTCCCACTTTGCCGAGACGATAACGATTTTCGTCGAAGAATTTTTCGGTGAACAGTTTCTTGGCTTTGTCCAGCTGCGGCGGGTTGCCCGGCCGCAAACGCGCGTAAATCTTCAGCAAAGCATCCTCGTGGCTTCGCGCGGAATCCGCCAACAACGTGTTGATGATGATCGGATCGAGCAAACTATCGACGACCTCGAGCTGTTTGACGCCCATCTCAGTCATCCGACCGATGGTGTCCCCCAGCGGGGCGCCCGGTCGAACGAGTTCCTCGCCGGACTCGGGATCAATCACGCGCTCAACGGCCGTCATCTCCGGTCGCAAACTGCTGATCTTGACCACCTTGGTTTTGTAAAACTCGCGAAGCAAACTTTCGTCAGAACCGTATTTCGAATCCATCGCCCGCAAAAACGACGTAGCGGCAAATTTGCTCGACTGGTCGATCCGAACCGCCAGCAAATCCTTTTTCGTGACGTTCACTTCGATCCAGCTGCCGCGCTCGGGAATCACACGGCAGGCGTGCAGCGCCCGGTCGCCCTCGGTGCTCTCTTTGAGGAAATCGACTCCGGGGCTTCGGTGCAATTGTGACACAATGACGCGCTCGGCGCCGTTGATGATGAACTCGCCCCCGCCGATCATGATCGGCATCTCGCCGAGATAGATCAGGTCTTCGTGAATCTCGCCTTTGTCCTTGCGGATCAGCCGAACGTGAATCCGAAACGGCATGCCGTAGGTCAAACGCAATTCGCGGCATTCGTCGGGCGTATAACGCGGCTTGTTCAACTCGTAGCCCAGATACTCCAGCACCATGTTCCCGTCGTAACTTTCAATCGGGAAAATCTCGTGCAACAGCGATTCCAGACCGCCTTTTTCCCGTTTGCGGCGCGGCGCATCCGTCTGCAAAAAACGATCATAGGATTTCTGCTGAATGTCGATCAGGTTGGGGACCGGCAATGCGTCTCCGACCTTGCTGAAATTTCGGATTTCCCGGATGATCACCATGAACCACCTGCCTCCTGCTCCATTGAAAACCACGTTCCGAACCGTCGCAGCGCGCCTTAGACCGTCCGATTCACCACCGGAAAACTGCGACGCCGCCGACCCCGTCGGATTTCATTCGTAAAAAAGAAACGGGTGATCTCGCAAAGGCAGAAAGCAGAATGATGCCGGAGACATTCACGGCGCAAAACGCACCATGCGGATGGATAAAAATCGCCCGATCCGCCGCATTCCCCGTACCGGTCCATCGGCACCTGCTCACGTCTGAGAGATCCCATAAACCCATCGGGGGATCGGGTCAGACAGGGCTATCTGTTCGAACCCCCGTCCCCATAATTCGGAGGTCCGATCCCGCCCTGAAATGACAGAAAAAATACCGTCGGAATCACGCCGGAAAAACGGATCGTCGCCAATCCATCCTCTCCGACGCTGACCGATCGGAATGATGATTACTTCAACTCGATGGTCGCGCCGACTTCCTCAAGTTCCTTCTTGAGTTTGTCCGCCTCTTCCTTGCTCAGTCCTTCTTTGACCATCTTGGGAGCGCCTTCGACAAGGTCTTTGGCTTCCTTCAGACCCAGTCCGGTAGCCGCCCGAACGACCTTGATAACCTGAATCTTCTGAGCGCCCGCACCCGTCAGCATCACGTCAAAAGTGCTCTTCTCCTCGGCAGCAGCGGCAGCCTCTCCACCGGCACCCGCCGGCGCCGCCATCATCACCGCTCCACCACTCGCCGGTTCGATCCCATAAACGTCCTTGAGACAATCCACCACCGACTGTGCTTCCTTGACCGTCAGCTTCATCAGCTTCTCGCACAAATCGGTCACGTCTTTCGAAAACTTCACTGTGTCTGCCATGTTTCACGCACTCTCATCAAAAAATCACTCGGCCTGATAGGAGAGGCCCCATTGACCTCTTTTAATCCGCCCGGGGCGGACCAATCCGCGACCGTGAATTATCATCTAATGAACACTCACCCTCATGATGCTCACGCCGCATCTTTGCTCTCGTTTTTTTCGATCATCGTTTTGAGGCATCCCGCAATTTGGGCGCCAGGCGAGGCCATCGCACCCGCCAAACGTCGAATCGGCGACAACAACAACATTGCTATCTCGCCGATTAACTCGTTCCTGCTTTTCATCCGGGAAATTTCCTCGACGCTGAATAAGTCCGATTCGCCTTCGAGGAGACCCGTCTTGAGCTCGATTTCTTTGTACTCTTTGGCCCAGCGGATCAATTCTTTGGCAATTTCAATGATCGCCGGCTCGCCGTACACCAAAGCGCAAGGCCCTTCCATGGCCTCGGCTAGCGGTTTCAGCGGCCCGGAGGAAAAGGCTCGTTTCGCCAAACTGTTTTTGACGATGTGAACCTGAATGTTTTTCTTCTTCAACGCCCCGCGCAGACGATTCGTCTTGACGGCGTTCAACCCGCTCAAATTTACCAAGCAGGCATTCGTCACGCCTTCACCCCATTTTGCAATCTGACGGGACACGATATCCTTGACTGGTTTACTCATGGTTCAATTCTCGCATGGTTTCGCTGGGCTTTTCGCCTCGCCACCTGAAAAAACGCAACTCCCAAACTCTTAAAACTCCCGAACTCCTAAACTCCTGAACTCATAACACTGCCCCAATTACTCCCCTCCCTCTCAGGGATGGGCTGGGGGAGGGTTATCTCTTCAGCTCCCAAACTCCTGAACTCCTAAACTCTTCTTACCCCATCGTCACGGGTACCGACGGCGTCATCGCTCCCGACAAACAAATCTGCTTGATGAATTGTCCCTTGGCAGAAGCGGGCCGGCTCTTGACGACGTGGTTGTAAAACGCTTCGATGTTTGCCTGCAAATCCTCCACGCTGAAACTCGCCTTTCCCACCGGAACATGGATATTCCCGCCCGTGTCGTTGCGAAATTCGATCTTGCCGGCGGAAAATTCTCGAACCGCCGTGGCTACGTCCTGTGTCACGGTTCCGCTCTTGGGGCTGGGCATCTTGCCCGTCGGACCCAGCGTCTTGCCCAGCCGACCGACCTTGCCCATCACCGACGGATGGGCTACCGCCACGTCAAAATCCATCCATCCCTTGTTGATTTTGTCGATCAAACTTTCCACGCCGGTCTCGAAAGCACCCGCCGCCTGTGCGGCCGCCGCCAAATCCCCTTCGCAAAACGCGATTACTTTCTTTAACTTCCCGATCCCTTTCGGAAACACAAACGATCCTCGCAAGGCCTGATCCGCCTGTTTGGGATCGATTCCCAAATGCATCACCATCTCGATTGTCGGATCGACCTTGTTCCGCTGGCGCGCCCCTTTGTACGATCGCGGAATCGTCACGTCCGCCATCGCTTTGACTTTTTCGACGGCATCTTTCAACGGCAGAGGACTGTCGATCTCACCTCTTACTTCCATCTGTTTGCGATATCGAACACTTTCATGCGGCATGTTTCGCCTCCCACTTTAGTTTCCCCGTGGTCCGGGATTCTATCCTCAACCCATTCAGTATCTGTTCTCTTGTTTTTTCTAGTCTCTAGACTACTTCTATTCCCATGGATCGGGCGGTTCCCATGATAATCCGTGTCGCCTGATCCAGATCATGAGCATTCAAATCCACCATCTTCCGCTCCGCAATCTCCCGGCAATCCGCCATCGTCACCTTTCCGACTTTTTCCTTGTTGGGGACACCGCTGCCCTTGGCGACTCCGGCCTTCTCTTTCAACAACACCGCCGCCGGCGGACTCTTGACCACAAACGTGAAAGTCTTGTCGTTATAAACCGTGATCACTATCGGGACGATCATCCCGTTCAGCGATTTCGTCTGGTCATTGAACTGCTTGACGAACTGACCGATGTTCACTCCGTGCTGACCCAGCGCGGGACCCACCGGAGGAGCCGGCGTCGCCTGACCACCCGGCGCCTGCAACTTGATCTGAACCACCACTTCTTTCTTCGCCATCGCTAAACCTTCACTCTCTCATCTTCACAGAACACCGCATATTCGTCGCAGGTCCTGTCCATCCAACTTACGAAATCTTTTCCAACTGCCAGTATTCCACTTCCACGGGCGTCGATCGACCAAAAATCGTCAGCAATACCGTCACCATTCCTCGATGTTCATCCACGCTGTCAATCGTCCCCTCAAAATTCTCAAAACTCCCCTCGGTTACCTTCACAGGGTCGCCTTTCTTGAAATTCAATCCGCGCAGGGCGGGTTGCTCGTCGGCCTTGATCGAAGCCGCCAACATCGCCCCGATGTCCTCCACCTTCATTTTCGTCGGCTTGCCTCCCGATCCGATGAAATCACCGACTCCCGTCGTCTCCTTGATCAAAAACCACACATCCTCCGGTATCGATCCGTCCACCTCAGTCGCCATCTCCACAAAAACATAACCGGGGTACAACTTCCGCTCATAAACCCGCGCCTGACCACCCTTCATCCGCTTTTCCTTGATCGTCGGCACCATGATCCGACCGATCCGCGATTCCAGTCCTTCAATCGCCACCTTCCGCTGCAAGGCCGTCTGAACCTGGTTCTCCTTGTTCGACGCGACGCGAAGCACATACCAGTCCATTCCCACCCGCCGCAACGGTTCCTCGCCCTTTTCTTCAGGAACCGCAACCACGGGCGCAACAGGTGCCACATCAACAGATACCAGCTCCATCACCGTCGGAACAGGCTCTTCCGCAACGGAAGGATCAGCAACAGGATGATCCGGTTGGTCTGTCATGTGTTAATATCCGTCCCAAACAACAACGTGAGCGGATTAACTTTCAGCACGTGGATCGCGCTGAAAAGCAGCATGAAACAAAAATCAATGAAAAACAACCCAAACGCCAAAACCAGCGTGAACAACAATACGACCTTGGTGGACCCCTTGATTTCGTTGCGGCTGGACCAGGATACTTTTTTCATCTCCCCTTCAGTGGCG
>CAIVHJ010000229.1 GCA_903905665.1 uncultured Phycisphaerales bacterium | reverse complement strand
CATATCAATCGTCTTTTGGATTTTCAATGCCGTTTTTACTCCGTGTGCCTTCACAAGGCTTTTGAATATTTGCCTATGACCATAGCAACGAAGGCCGTGTGTTGGGTTGGCATAGTTGGGGCAGTGATGGCCAAGAGGCGTGATGGCACAACACTCCATCTTACTCGTTTTTGTTACTCGATTATTGGACAATTGTCGCAACAGATTGACAATCATTGTGTTGCGGCTGCAGAAAGTAACGATAAAATTGGAAAATGTTACCGTTTGCTGCCTTCGTCGGGTTTGGTTTTTTCAAAAGTTTCGGGGGTCGGGTTGGTGAGGTCCCCTTCTCCGGGCTGTTCTTTTTCGAGGGCTTGCTGTTTCGCTTCAAATTCTTCCAAACCGGCCGGGGGCGGAAACGATTTGACCAGGTCCAAAGGCGGAACGTTCTGGTTGCAGCCCTCCGTGAGCATCGGTTCCAGACGGCGATAAACGTACAACTGGGTCAGCGTATCCACCTTGTGCCACGCACGCACCTTGTAGATGACCGGCAGCGGATAAGCCTTCATGAACATTTCGAACGAACCCGCCTTGAATTTCGGCCATTCGGGGATTTTTCGGCGGTCGTTGCGGTCCACTTTTTTGCTGCTCATGAAAACCTGATAGGCTTCCTGCGTCGTCGCCAACCACTGGTTCGCCTCGCGGTCCCGATCATACGCCAGATAAACAAACACGTTCGTCAACATCGTGTTCATCAGGTCCGGACCGGTCTTGTAACTGTCGAGATCCTCGTAAATCCCTTTGAGAGCAAACTGCTTTAGAGGAACCTGATACATGTCCTTGACGTGGCCGTTTTCGAAGTAGTTTTGGCGGAGGTAATCGTAATAAAACTCGGCTTTGTCGATCCGACCCGCCAGATAGAACTGCTGAACCGCCCGGTGCAGAAAATTCACATGACCGTCCTTGAACAACCGCCCCGCCGGCCCATCCCGATAATACGTCGCAGGATCCTCGTTGCCTCGGTTCTCCTCGGCCAATTCCAGAATGATCTGGTGATAAGCGTCCACAAAGCGCCAATCCTGATGCAACTGCAAATAAGACTTGAACGGATCGTCAAAATCAGGTTCCAGAACCATCAAACCCCGCTCGCAGGTATCCTTCAGGGAACTTTGCACCTGTCGGTCAATATTCATCACCACGTTTTCGTCGGTTCCCTTGACCTCCCTGCACTCAAGCCCCCCCAGCGCCGCCCAGTACAGTGCGCTGCTATACACGTTCCGCCAGTCGATCGGTCCGTGTTTTTCCATCAGCGCGAGCATGAATTCCGGGTTCATCTTGAACCGATTGGCCAACACATAGGCCCGAATCGCCGCCAACAACCGATCTCGTGCGGAAGCCCACTTCTCGTCCGACATCAATGCCCGGAACTGCGACTTGGTATCCTGCGCGATCTCGGTATCACTTCGTGCGATGTCCCGAAGCTGCAAGCCATGTCGGAGGTAGCGAGCGATATCCTCCAGCCACTTTTCATCGGGTTGATAACCCAGCTCGGCGAGTCGGCCCACGAATCCCGACATGGTCGGTTCGGTCACATCGCTCTGAATGTACCGCTGCAAGCCCTCGGAAGTTAAATCCTTGCCGTTGCCGTTTTCACGAATGGCCTTGGCGGCTTCTGCGATGGTGCGAAAAGACCCCAGCACCTCCTCATCCGTCGGTTCGGGAGGAGGCTGACCCAGCACCTTTTCCATCATCACCGCCCACATCTTCTTGTAGTTCCAGTGCTGGTCGTCCATGAAGTCGCCCATCTTGTGCAGAAAAATCCACGACAACTCCTTGTACAACTCCACGGCATTGGGATTTCGCGGAATTCCCTCGTCGCGCAACAAATACAAGCCCGCCGAGACCCAGTGCCATCGTTCTTCGGGCGAAAAAGTTCCCACCGAAATGTTGTAGGCCATGTTCCACGAGGAATTGGCCCAGACCTTGGGCATTCGCGGCTGAAAATCACAGAGCCACGCGTAGAGCTGCTGAAGTTCGTAGTACTTGCTTTCCTGCTTGAGTTCCTCGGCGCGATACCCCACGATATTGACCAGAAATGCCCGAAGCGGCCCCATGAATGCCGCCGGCAACGTCACTCCCGGAGGCATGTCCCGAAAACTGTTTTCGGAAATCACCAGCTGCAATTCCACCCGCTGACGATAAATACTCGGAAGTAAAAAACCCGCCAGCACAAAACAGATCAGGGTCACTCCGATGCATGTTCCCCGAACGTACCAATCCGACCGAGCGACTCGCTCTCGCTCGTCCAGATATTCGCTCATCGTCACGATTCGATCCGTCTGTGCCATCTTCCGAACGTTCCTTGCTCCGGTTGCAATGGAGACTACTCCAACCGGGGATTACACACTCAATTCCGCCACCTGCCGCTTTTGAAAGATCAAACATCCCCCCATCAAGAACATCGTCGTCACCAACATCACCAGTTTTCCAAAAATCATCATGTCCCAGTTCAGCGAGACGTTCCGGCCATCCACGAAGGTCGGAACCCCGTTGTAGGTCTTCGACTGCGGGATGATCCAAAACACCGCCTTCAGCAACGGCTCGGCGACAAATTGCACCGGACCCAGCGGGCCCTTACCCTTCACGCCGAACTCCAGCGCCGAACTGACAAAATCCCCGCTGCTTGACAGGATGAAAAACAAAAAGACCAGAAGGCACGCGACGGGAAACGAAACAAACGTCGCCGCAAACACCGCCACCCCGGCGATCAACACGAGCCGACACCAGATCAGAAACATCGTCCGAACCAGATTTCCTTCAAACGTCCCGATCACGTACAAGACCTCTAATCCCTCTCCTGCATCAAAAGCAATCGTGGCCCCTTTGTGTCCCTGTCGCAGATAATCCAGATTGTAAACGCGCACGTTCAATGTCCCGTCCGGCGCCACACAAGTCGCGGGAAATCGAACGACATGATATCGCTCCATGACGTATTTCCGGAGCGGCGCGACGTATTCTTCGGCGTTGACGCTGTTGCCAAACACCCATCCCATCTGCAAGGCCTCGTCCGAAGCGTAACCCATGCCCTTGGCCTTGAACCGCAACTGCAACACGCGATCCGGTTTCCGTTCGTCGGGCGGGATCATGATCTTGTCAAACGTATATTCCGCATAATTCGCCGGTGGAATGGATCGAAATGACCCCTGCAGCAACGCAAAAATTTCCTGTTTGATCTTGTCCGGGGTCTGCAACTCCCGTTCACTCAGCAGGCCCTGATCTTTTTTCTGATCAAACATGGCGTTCGCTTGCGCCACGAAATTGGGCATCACCAGTGATGAAGTCGCCCGCGCCGTGAGAATTTCATTCCGGAGTTTCGTGTAGTCCTCCGGATGATCATAGACGTGCACATACGAATCCAAATGCTCCGGCAGTTCGGAAAGTTTGGCGCTTTGACAGGAATCCGATCCGGAACGAGGTCCCAAACGATCGTTGCAAATCAGGGCAGTAGATTCTTTTTTCTCTTCCAGACTGGAAAGATCCGCATCAGCCAGAAGAAAACCCCCGTCGTACATTTCCCGAACCGAAACCCAGGTCGTGTGATAGGCCCCCGATGCCAGAAACCTCCCCATGCCATAGATCATCACACCGGCAGCAATCAGCATCACCGTCAGGACGAGGACCACCCCCAACCACTTGCCGACAACGTACTGCCAGCGAGAAATCGGTTTGGCCACCAAAAGATGAATCTGTCGGTAGTAGAGATCGTTGGAGATGGACAGACACCCCATGAACATCGCCAGTGCACTGAGCACAAAACCCAGCGGCCACAACGCCCACGACAGATAAGCCTGCACGGTCATGGTGATCGACGCACCGGGTTGACGTTGCATGAGGGGCAAACCCAAAGCCAGCACCACGATCAACACCGCAAACGCCAGAACCAGTTTCATCCGCACGGCTTCGCGGACGGTATGCACGGCGATGGTCCAAACCTTACTCACCCCGTTTTTCCTCCGCCCCTCCCAACAAAGAATCAATCACGCTCCGGTCCACCTCTCCCGATGAGGAAACCTCACGGACCGCTGGAGCTTGAGATTTCGAGTCCATCGAATCGCTGGGTGATCGTCGATCCTCCAGCAGATCATCCAGGACTTCACGCCCTCCCCCAGTAGCCGGAACATTCGAAGCCACAACCGGCTCAGGAATCGGAGAAGGTTTTCCCGCTTCAATCAATGATTCAATCACCTGCTCTCCCGATGATTCACTGAGGAAGTCCGCCAATGCTCCACCTGCCTGTACTCCGGACGTAGCGATACTCGCCGCCTGAGCTTCCTCGACGATGCGAACGAAATAGTGCTCTAATCGCTCCGTCGGATGAGAAACCTCCATATCGTCGCTGTTTTCCCGTCGACGGATCACTTCCCGGATTTCGTCGATCGTGGGAGACGAAAGACGCGGGGTCACAATCTGCGTCACCTGCTTTTGGCTCAGAAGATCGTCCAGCGCACCGCTGGCCCGCACCTGCCCGCCGTAAAGAATCGTCACTCGATCACAAACATCCTGAACGTCCGACAGCAGGTGGCTGCTCAACAGAATCGTTTTGCCTCGCTTGGCCAGTTCGCGGATCAACTCCTTGATCTGCGCCGTTCCGATCGGGTCCATCCCCGTCGTGGGTTCGTCCAGAATCAAAAAATCCGGATCGTTGATCAGCGCCTGCGCCAACCCGATCCGACGCGCCATCCCCTTGGAATACTCACCCATCCGCCTTCGGGCCTGATGCTGCAAACCGACCATCTCCAGAAGTTTGGAAATCCGGGAACCCCGTACCGCACCGGACTGCTCGAACAAACGGCCGTAAAGATTCAATGTCTCTTTGGCATTCAGGAAACGATACAAATAGGATTCTTCAGGCAGATATCCGATCCGCGATTTGACGGCGACATCAGTAGGCGGCCGACCAAACACACTGATACGCCCCCGCGTCGGATACAACAATCCGAGTAACATTTTGATTGTCGTGCTCTTACCCGAACCGTTGGGCCCCAGCAAACCGAACACTTCTCCCGGATAGACCTCGAAATTCAAGTCCGCCACGGCGACCACCCGGTCGCGCATCCAAAAATCCTTGAAGACCTTGGTCAATCCAATCGTTTTGACAATCGGTCTGCGGTCCACGCACGTGCTCCTCTAACGTCATCCCGCAATTCATGTTAAGGAATTATTGTGGGCTTTCCGGGTGTTTCTCCGACATCCGAGAAATCGCCCTTGGCTTTGTCTTTCTTCTTGTATTTGTCTTCTTCCTGCTTTTTCTTCTCTTCGGGATCGGGGCTGATCCATAACCGGATCTGCTTTTGACCGGCGGGATAAATTCGTTTGGTGAATCCGGGGCTGGAGAATAACTCCATCTGCGTTTCGGTCCACAAACGATTGATCAACAACGTCGGATTATGCTCGTATTCACCCAACAGGCTTCGGAACTCATCCACGTCGCCCCGGAGGTCCTCGATCGTCTTGCGCTTGCGACTTTCCGCTTCGCGGAGGCGCGTACCGGCTTCACCCATCGCCTGCGTTCGGATGAGTTGTTCGATCTCCTGCATTTTGGCATCAGCCAATTTCAGGTCTTTCGATGCCTTCGCCGTCATATAGCCATCAAACGCCTGCTCCAGGTCATGATAGGCCTTTCCCGCCGTCGCGTTGAGGATTTCCTCTTTTCTTTTTTCGGCATCGGCGCGGGCTTTTTCTTTTTCGTTGCTGGCTTTGGTCACGTCCTCAAACGCTTGGCGCGTTTGCGACGGCCAATTCGGAATCGCATT
>CAIVHJ010000228.1 GCA_903905665.1 uncultured Phycisphaerales bacterium | reverse complement strand
CAGCAGCAGCACCCGGCGGTTCGCATAGGCGGGGTGCTTGATCGTGGAGACCACTTGCCCTTTGACTTTGCCGAGGATCATGGATTCCTCCAGTCCTGGCGGCTGACCTGATCGACGATCGTCACGACGGCGTGATCGACAGGGACGAACCAGGGTTCGAGGCACATCGCCGCCTCGCGTCCGCCCTCATAGGTAACCAACTCGCCGGGACCCGCCATGCGCGTCGCGTCGGCGGCTACCAGCGGTGAACCTTTCGGCTGACCCGTGCGGTCGAGTGGTTGGACGAGCAAGAACGGCACGCCCTGCAAGCCTTCGTAGCTGATGCTCGCCACAACTGTCCCTATGACTTGCCCGAGAAGCATTGCGTGCGATTACCTCCGTCCATTACGTTTTGATGGTGTACGTGGTGGTCGCTTTTCTCCATCGGCGAGCGAATCATGTGTCGTCGAAGCGCTGGCGTCAAAGGAGTGAAATTCGGTGGCCCGGCGGATGCAATCGCGCAGCTCGCCATGCTGGATCGGGATCACTCTGTGGTGCGTTTCCACATCGGGTCGGTTGATGATACTGATTCCAGCCTCGACGGCGGCTTCCACGTCATGCACAAGACCGGTCAAAAAGGTGACGCCTTTTCCACCCAGACCGTCGCCAAGACGAATTTCGATAATGGTGACATTCGCGGTTTTGACGGCTTTGTCCGCCGCCGCAATGTTGGACGGAATCGCCGAGGTTTCAAGAATGCCCAGCGCGTCCCCAGCATCGTCTCGCCGAAACCCGCTGACGGCTGAAACCACCTGCGGATGGGCCGCGGGAAGGAAGATTTCGTCGGTCACGTGATCTCCGCCGATGGTCAACCCTTCACGATGAGATTCGTCAACCGAGGCGACCGATCCACCGACGAGCACAAGGTATTTTCCGGGATGCACGGTGCCGATACGAAACAGGTCGATCGGGGCTTTTTTCACCATCGCATCGGCGGCGCGGACTCCGACGGCGATACTGTCGAATTCGAGCAAAGCAATGGCTGGTAGTGTGTTCATATAATCCTGAACTGGTCCACAAGGACGCAGCGACGCTCGCGGGTAAACGTGCGCGGACCGGTCATTCCCTCGCCGGTCGGACTGGCGATCGTGAACGACGAATAACCCTCGCCCCCCTCGCCCAACCCGGAATACGTCGGACCGTTTTTCACGAAGATGCTGCAATTGCACAGCCGCGCCATGCGACTGAGCTTGTCAATGTTGCGCGAATACATCGCGGCAGTATGAAAATGACCCCCCTCACTCGCCACGGCCCGGTCAATCGCCTCGTCGGCGTCAGCGACGCGGACCACCGGCAAAACCGGCAGCAATTGTTCGGTCCAGACGAGCGGGTGGCTCGCCTGAACTTCCATGACCGCCAAACGAACCTCGTCGCCGGCGCTCATTCCGATGAGTTGGAGAATCAAACCCGCGTTTTTGCCGATCAAATCCCTGTTGATGACGCCGGGGGTCCACGGTTCGTGACGCTCTTTGAAAATCACGTTTTCCATCTGCCGAGACTGTTCGGCGCTGAGCACGATTGCGCCGTTTTGTTTCATTACGGCGAGCAGATCGTCGGCCACGGATTCGACAACGAAGATTTCTTTTTCGTCGGTGCAGATGATGTTGTTGTCGAAAGAGGCGCCGCGCACGATGCCTTTTCCCGCCAAGGCGATATCGGCAGTCTCGTCAACGACGACGGGGGGGTTGCCGGGTCCTGCGCAAATGGCGCGTTTGCCGCTTTGCATGGCCGCCTGGACCACGGCTCCGCCGCCGGTTACGACCAGCAGGCGAATCCCCGGATGCTTCATCAGGGCCGAAGCGGCTGCAATCGAGGGTTCGGCGAGCGTCGTGACCAGATTGGGCGGACCACCTGCGCGAATGATCGCATCGTTGATCAGCGAAACAGTGCGAAGGCAAACCCGCCGCGCGGAAGGGTGGACGCCGAAAACCACGGCGTTGCCGGCTGCCACCATCCCGATCGTGTTGCAGATGATGGTCGAGGTCGGGTTGGTGCTGGGGGTCAGCGCGCCGATGACGCCATAGGGTGCCCGTTCCATCAACATCAAGCCGTTGTCGCCGCTTTTCGCTTCTGGAACCAGCACTTCAGTGCCGGGCGTCTTGCGGGTGACCAGACGATTCTTGATGACTTTGTCTTCCCAGCGGCCGAGACCTGTTTCGGCGTGTGCTTCGCGGGCGAGTGATTCGGCATGTTGGAACATCGCTTCGCGGATGCCGGCGATGATCTTCTCACGGATTTCCAGACTCATGGCATCGAGTGCCCGGAACGCCTGCGTCGCCGCGCGAACCGCGGAATCGAGATCGGCAAATACGCCCGAATTCGTTTCTCGCGATGATGGAGATGTCTTGTCCGTCACCGTTGCTGCCTGAGGCGCCATCCGCTGCATCACGCGCTGGGCGATTTGATCCACCTGTTGGTCGGTCAATAGGGCCATGTCACTTCATCTTACGAGTATTTGTTTCTTCGTCGCCCTTGTGATACTTGGTCTCGCCGCGCACTTCCCAGTGATCCACGATCGCCATGATGACGGCATCGCAGGGACGTTTGTCCGTCACGCGGGTCTGTCGCGCGGAACTGCCGGTGGCGACAAGGACATATTCGCCGGGTCCGGAACCCACCGCGTCAATCGCGACGACCTGTGGACCGGCCGGCTTGGTGTCCACGTCCACCGGCTGGACGAGCATGAAGCGCAAACCCTCCATGCTCGGTTCTTTCTGGGAAGAAACGACTGTGCCGATCACCTTAGCCAATAACATAGCAAGACTCCGATGTGATCGTAGGAACTATGCCGCCTGTTCATATTTCCCACGCCTGCAAACATCCGCCGCGCTCTGTCGGCCGATCACCGATCGCTGTGCAAACACATCGACGATGAGCGGACACGGTCACGAACATCGACGGATGTCGATCGCGTGGCGATTATTCGTGCTGGCGTTCCGACTTAGCCTGCGCCGCGCGTCCCAGCGGCAACACCATGTCGATGTTGGTGTGCGGCCGAGCAATGACGTGGACGGTGACAATTTCGCCCACACGCGAGGCCGCCGCCTGACCGGCATCACAGGCGGCTTTCACCGCCGCGACGTCGCCCCGCACAATCGCGGTGACGTAGCCTCCGCCGATCTTCTCGTATGAGACCAGTTCGACCTTGGCGGCCTTCACCATCGCGTCGGCGGCTTCCACCATCGCCGCGAAACCGCGAGTTTCAATCATGCCTAATGCTTCTGCCATATTTTCATTTCCTCCCTAGCGCTTTTGCGCTGGATTTTCAAAAAACTAACCTCGTTCCTTACGCTCGGGTACGCGCCCGGTAACACCCTCAACGGCCTGAACCGCAGCCCGATAGCCTACCTCGATATCTTGCTCTTCACCACCCAAATACAAACGCCCGAAACTGCCGAAAGAACGAACTTCGAGAATGCTGATATGGGCGGCTTTTTCCGCCTCGTTCGCCGCCAGCGCGGAATACGCCGCCGGCTCGCACTCCAGAATATACAATGTTTGCCCCGGCAGGATCATATTCCCATGCCGCGTCCGATTGATGATCTGAGTTTGATAATCATCGAGACGACGCACCACCTGGCTGGAAACGACCACCGGCTTGATCCGATCTTCTTCCTTGAGTTCAAGGGCAGCGAGGATGGCCCGGCCCGCCTGTCGCACGTCGGCCTGAGAATCCGAATGGATTTCCAGCATTCCATACAACCGCTCGATGATCTGCATCCCCGGCGTGACTCGCGTCGATTTCAGCGCGATATCCGTGATGCGGTTGATCTCAATGCCCGGCGAAATCTCCACGAACAAGGATGCCTGCCCCGCGATCGGCAGATAACCCTGCGCGACGGTGCCCAAAAACGCCGCAAATTGCGGCTGAAGATTGTCCAGAAAAACGTATGCTCGCAGGTCCACATTACCCATGGGTGTCTCTTTCGTTTAATACTTCGACCGGTCTTTCGTCCGCGCGCCGGTACTTGGACCGGAAACTGTCAATCCCTTTGCCTCTTTGACAATTCGAACACTGGCACTGGCGCCGATGCGGGTGGCTCCGGCACGGATCATCGCCTGAGCGTCTTCGAAACTGCGAATTCCGCCCGCCGCCTTGACGCCGATTTTGGTCCCGCAAACCGCCCCAGCCATCAGCGCCACATCGTGTGCCGTCGCGCCGCCGGGTCCAAAACCGGTGGACGTTTTGACGAAGTCCGCGCGAGCGCGCTTGGCTGCAAGGCAGGCACGAACCTTTTCATCGTCTGTAAGGAGCGCTGCCTCGATGATGACCTTACTGATGGCACCCCCATCCATGCACGCCAACGTCACGGCGCGAATGTCTCGATAGACGTACTCGTCATCGCCGCCTTTGAGGGCGCCGACGTTGATTACCATATCGATTTCTTCGGCTCCGTCGCGGATGGCGCGCCGGGTTTCGAGCGATTTGATCTCCGATACCTGCGTTCCGGTGGGAAAGCCGACCACGGAACAAACCTTCACTGGTGATCCTTTCAGTCGGTCGGCCGCCAGACGAACATAACAAGGTTGTACACAGACCGTTGCGAATTTGTATTGGATTGCCTCGCTGCACAGATCATGAATCTGTTGAGGGGTCGCATCGGGTTTGAGCAGCGTGTGATCGATATACCCCGCCAAATCCTCCGAAAGCATGCCTCCTCCGGGTAGAGAACCGATGCGATCAGCGCCCATTCCGACGAGTTCACGCAGGAATTCAGGGTTGGCTTTGGCGCACGCCTGACAATAGACGCACGCCGAACTGGAACAACTCGATCCACACGAAGAACCAGCCGCGACCTTCGATCCGCCCGAAAGTTCTTCAATCCGTCGGACGATTCGCTCGACATCCGCATCCGTCAGCAGGTCCATGTTTCCCTCCAAACTTTTCTTCGGGGAGTCCACATGACTTTTGTCTGAATCTTTCTTTACCGGTTCAACCGGTTTGACGCCCGTTGGGGAACCGAGTGTCGCATCGCGTGAATCCGGGGCTTCAATCATCGCCACTCGCCGAAGGTGCCGCTCCGCCGTACACTCCGTCGCAAGCCACAGATCGACGATCTGAATCGCCAGATCAAGGCCGATCAGTCCCGCTCCAAGCGTCAATACGTTCGCGTCGTTGTGCTCCCGACTGTTGCGAGCCGTCGTAAGGTCGTAACACAATGCCGCCCGCACGCCGAAAACTTTATTCGCAGCCATCGCCGAACCGATTCCGGCTCGGTCCACCATGATTCCGCGATCGGTCCGGCCGTCAGAAACCCGTTGGGCGACCGATCGGGCAAATATCGGGTAATCAACCGCTTGTGTCCCATGCGTTCCGCAGTCCTCAACCACGCGCCCGTTTTTCTGAAGGTGGGCTTTGATCGCCTCCTTCAGTTCATAGCCGCCATGGTCGGCTCCTATCGCGATGCGTTGTGGGGCGCCAGAACCGGACATGGTTCACCATTGTGAAACGTCAACCCCGTTGCCAACCGATGCTCTTCCCTGTGACGCGCTTCGGATTGCAAAAAATCCCCGCAGGTATCAACAGGATTACCTGAGCACACCGGGACCAACTCAGGAGTTTATACCTTGTCTTGCCGCTTGTATCAAGCGAAAGTCGTTTAGTTTTTGCCGTTCCGGCGTGGTTCGGGCTGCTTTTTCCGAGTCCGTGCCGTTGGAGTGGTTGCGAGTATGATGATCGTGGTTCTTGCGAGGAGAATCCAAGTCGGCATAATGGTGTGATGGAAACAGAGCATCCACGAGGTCGGCTTGAAGTGGTGCAAGGCTCGATGTTCGGAGGCAAGACGGAGCGATTGATTGCTTGTCTTCGTGCGGCCCGAGCGCAGGGACTGCGCGTCATGGCATTCAAGCATTGTATCGACAATCGTTATGATTCCCGGCATCTCGTGACGCATACGCAGGATCGTTTTGAAGCCGTGCCCGTTCCGAATGCCGAATCCATTGTGACGTTGTCCGAAGGCATGAATTTAGTCGCCATAGATGAGGGTCATTTTTTCAAGAAGGCACTGGTCGATGTCGTGCGGATACTCCTGGACAAAGGCACTTCCGTCATCATCGCCGGAATCACCTATGATGCATGGGGCCGTCCCTTCGAACCGATGCCGCAGTTGGTGGCCTTCGCCGACGAGGTCGTGACGCGGCAGGCACCCTGTCGTGTTTGCGGTTGCCCCGCCCCCTATACCCAACGGATGATGGCGGTTTACACTGAGCACATGGTCGGCGGAGTGGGCGAATACGAGCCTCGTTGTTCGGAGCATTTCATACCGCTTTCATGCCCACCGGAGGTGCGTTGACATGGAATCTTACCGAGGTTTGATTGGAATCGTGGTGCTGATCATTCTGGCGTGGCTGCTCTCCTCGGATCGGTGGCATTTTCCATGGAAGACGGTCATTGGTGGACTCGCTTTGCAGTGGGTGCTCGCGCTGGTGGTGTTGAAAACTGACACCGGTCGGGAGTTCTTCGATGGGATCGGTCATGTTGTCACCATCATCCTTTATGGTGCTGACCAGGGAGCCAAGTTTGTTTTCGGTCCTTTGGCGGGTAACAATCCGGCAGTCACCTGGTCCGCCGTAGCCGGCATCAAAATCACGAGCACCATCATTTTCGTGGCTGTGTTATCGTCGATCGGATATCACTGCGGGATTCTGCAACGTGTCGTCGCCGTGATGGCCTGGGTGATGGCCCGCGTGTTGGGGACCACTGGTGCGGAAAGTTTGTCCGGGGCGGCCAACGTTTTTCTCGGACAGACCGAAGCCCCTCTGCTCGTGCGACCATTCCTTTCCGGGATGACGCGATCTGAATTGATGGCGGTGATGACGGGGGGATTTGCGACGATTGCCGCCGGCGTCATGGCGGTGTACGTCGATATGCTCGGACAGGGTGACCCCGCAAAGTCTGTGGCCATGGCCCGACATTTGATGACGGCTTCTCTCATGTCGGCGCCGGCGGCCTTCATCATGGCCAAGATCATGATTCCAGAAAGGGAGATTTCGCAAACCAAAAGCGGCGTACAAATCAAGGTGGAACGGCAAACACATAATCTGGTGGATGCCGCCGCGACGGGCGCTTCCGAAGGCATGAAACTTGCCATAAATGTCTTGGCGATGCTGATCGCATTTATTGCGCTCATCGCCGTCGTGGATGCCGGTCTTGTGGCGCTGGGCCGATGGTCGGTGATGTCCCCGTTGGTGGCTGGTATGGGTCTGGAGCGTTTGGACCTGGACAACCTGCTCGGCTTGATTTTCTCCCCCGTTGCTTACCTCAATGGCGTGGAATCGGCGGATTGTCGGGCGTTTGGCGGGCTTTTGGGCAAGGCCATGGCGACGAACGAGATGATCGCCTACGGCTCTCTGGCGGATATGGTCAGGAACGGAACGATCTCGCAACGCACGATCGTGATAGCGACTTATTCATTGTGTGGGTTTGCGAATTTCAGTTCCATCGGCATTCAGATCGGCGGCATCGGGAGTTTGGCCCCGGACCGGCGCGCAGACCTGGTGCGACTCGGCCCGCGCGCCATGCTCGCCGGAGCAATGGCCTGCTGGATGACGGGATGCATCGCAGGCATATTGGTTTAGCATTCAGTTCTGGGTCGGTTTGTCCTTGGGTGAAACGACAAGACTCTTGATAAAGTGGAGTAATACCTCGCCCGATTGATCACCCGGGATGCCGAGTTCGTGATTGGCGGTCGTGTGATTTTTCCCGATCAGGAGCGTTGCTTCGGCGCAGCCTCCTGCCGAAACAATCAGCGAGACCATTTTTCGACTGGCTTCGATCGACGCGGGTTTGTCCTCCTCGGCGCTGGCGAACAGAAATCGCGGCAGAGGTTTGAAATCCTCGACATGGAGCATGGGTGAGGCGTCGCGCCAGTTTTTCTCGTCATCGCCGAAATTCTTGTGAATGTAGTCGGCGTACATTCCACCCTGGGCGACTTTTTCGGGAAGGTTGTACGCACCGCCGCTCCACGCCACGACCGCTTGCAGGTCGCTCGGTTTGAGATTGACTTTCGCCAGGTACTTCGGATCCAGCGAGACGAGCGTTACGAGATGGCATCCGGCGGAATGACCCATCAACACCAGTTTTTGCGGATCACCGCCGAATTCGGCGACATGATCGTGCAACCAGAGAATCGCAGCAGCCACGTCGTCCGCCTGCGCGGGATGCACGGCGGTGCCGCTCAGCCGGTAATTGATGCTCACAAAAACGATGCCGTTTTCATTGAAGAATTTCGGCTTGTAACTGACCTCGGATTTGTCACCTTTGGTCCATTCTCCGCCGTGTACAAAAATGACGACCGGCGCATTCTTGGCATTTGATGGAGCGTACACGTCGAGTTTTTGCTGATCGCCGCCGTACTCGACGTACAGAATATCCTTCTGAATCCGACTGTCGGCAGCGACAACCGGCGTCATGTCGGGTTTTCTTGATGCTTCGGTGTGGGCCGGAACCGGCGTCTTTTCTGTTGTTTGCACAGAGGGTTGAGTTTGCGAGCATCCCGAAACTACACACAGAGAAATCACAATCGTCGCCGGGATTCGCATGTTCAGTTTTGTGGTCATGGTGGTTCCTCTCAACTTATGCTAAAAGTTGCTCGATTCAGAAATCACGGTGCGCAGGCGCCGAAAACCGATTCCGGATCGGCATACACCGTCGGGCCACGAAGATTCTCGTCACGTTTGGAGGCCAAGTCCGCGTCTGTGCAACTGCTGATCGCACGTGGAAAACTGTTGCCGAGAATCGCCTCGGCATGTCCGTCGGCGAGGACGAGGTTGGCCAAGCCATTCAGGCGACTCATACCGGGGTGGCGATACCCGATTCGGCTGTTGGTGTCGCCCAAACGTGTCACAGATTGGCGACCCATATATACTCCGTCGGATGCCACGATGAGCTGGCACGGCCGGGGATGCTTCATCTTGCGCAGCTCGATGAAGTTCTTCGATGGCGAGGTGTCCGGGCCAAAACCAACCGAAGCCGTGTAGTGCAAATCGAGCGACGGAATGTCGGACACATTGTTCCCAATCGGGTTGTAGGCATTGATCCAGTAACTGGTTCGGATGATTTTGTTGAAACCGCGTTCGGGAATCTTGACGGCGACTTTTGGCGCGCTGTCGCCGCCCACGACAGTCATCTTGAGCGGCCAGTCGGTCCAGCCCTGTGGTTTGTAGGGGTCGGTTCCCGTCTGACCGTCTTTCATCCCTTCGACATCGACCGTGTTCGGGCAATAAAAGATCGTGTTGGTATCTTTTTCGTTGCTGGGAACAACGCCGTCCCGGTCCAGAATCGGCGCCCAGCCATCCAGTGGTTGATCCGGTCCGCCGGCTATATTAGTGGTGGCGCCCGGCGCCCACGGTAAATTGTACGACGGGATCAGGTAATCATCATTCTGGTTGCTGTACAAAACCAGACCCTGACCGATCTGTCGAAGATTGGTTCGGCACTTGATCGTAATCGCCTGGGCACGCGCCTGCGACACCGACGGCAGGAGTATCCCCACCAGAATCGTGATGATGGCGACGACCACCAGCAACTCGATAAGCGTGAACCCTCGGCCCAACCGAACCTTCGATGCACAAAGTGGACTGATGATGTCGCAATGGGGCATGATTCACTCCTTAGTGAGGCGAAGGTGTCCCTTCATTTTGGTGTAATCACAAGATCGTCGAACGAGGTGACGGCGTCGGCTTTCGTCCAAAGTCCGATGCCGCCGGGTTTCACAATCGTCTCGTCCTCGACTTCGAGGAATTGCTTGTCGTTCAGGTAACAAGTGATCTTCTTGCCTACGTGCTCGACGGCAATTTTGTGCCACGTGTCGGCGGGGATGTCCACTTCGGCGCTCGCCAGCATTTTGCGCTTCGCATCCTTGACGTAATAAACCCGCAAATTGTGTTCGAGCGGATTGGCGCGGCAGAGGTAATAGTTGTCCTTGTCCTGCACTCGCCAGATCGGTCCTCCGCCCTGATCCTCTTTCCCGCTGACGGCTTTGAACGCCAGCTCGATCCGTCCCTCGGTGAACTTAATCTGGTCCGTCCAGCAAATATTGAACGTGCCGCTCGCGCCTTCCTTGGCATCGACCAGCGCAAGCACGTTGGGTTTGGACGGCGCGGATTCATCGGCTTGCACTTGCCATTTTGCCACCGGCCCTTCCTGTTTCGTTCCTTCGGTTTTCCAGCCGGTCGGCAACTGCTCCGGTGAATCCTGATCGAACGTGATTCGCGTCGGTTTCGCCTCCGGTTTGGGCGGCTCCTTGCTTTCCTGCGGCGATTGCTCCATCGCCCAGCCGATTCCGAGCAGCGCGATAACGATTCCGAACCACAGGGTCTTTTGCATGGTTTGATTCTCCTTAACGGTGTGCCCAAAATACGGTGAATTCATCCACTGATCCACTATATACCATGCTTTCACGAAACGTACCATTGGCGTTTATGATCAAGTCCTTGCCGATGCCGGGTGCCTGTTGATCGTCGCGGCCGGGTCTCGTAAAATATGGAACGCTTGTCGAGACAAACGAGGCGCAACTCTGTCCATCACAAGCAGCGCGGTTGACCACTACCGTTCCCACTAAGGCCCGATGAGAAGCTTTGAGTCACGGTGCCTCTTGTGAGCGTCTGTCGGGAAAACGGATTTAAGCAACCGCGGAACGAAGGCAGCGACAGGACGGAGACGGTTAGTGTCTGTATGATCAAGGAGACGTCGCGTGTTCAGCATCCTACCACGGGATATGTTTTTCTTCGATTTGTTCGAGAATGCGGCGGATGTGGTGGTGTCAGCGGCGGAAATGTACAAGCGGATGCTCAGCGCCGACTCGAACCAGCGCGAATGTCTGGACAAAATTCGGGGTTTTGAACACGAAGGCGATCGAATCGTTCACGAGACTCTCGATCGGCTGGAACAGACTTTTATCACGCCGTTCGATCGCGAGGACATCCACGAACTGCTCCACCAGACGGACGACGTGATCGACGCCGTCGATGCGGCCGCGAAACGAATGGTTTTGTATCAAATGACGGAATCGACGGAGCGATTCGATCGTCAGCGCGATGTACTGTGTAAGGCGGCTTGCACGATTCGCTCGGCGGTGCGGCATCTGCGAAATTTGAAGAAGACCAATGGACTCCGCAATCTCCTGCGCGAAATGAACGAACTCGAAAAAGAAGGCGACGAAATTCATCACGCCGCGATCGCGGATTTGTTCAATCATCCCACCGATCCCTTCCGAGTCATGAAATGGAAAGAAATCTACGACATCACCGAACGCGCCATCAACAACTGTGAGGACGTGGCCAGCGCGATAGGGTCCATTGTACTGAAGAACTGTTGAAGAAATTCCCGTCGTGAGTGGGAAGGTCATCGCACGGTGATCATCGTGCGGTGGATTTTGCTTGGGTCGATTTTTCATTGATGGATGTATTCATTCTGTGTTTCGGGCGCTGCTGAGTTGCGGGTGTTGCGAGGGTGGTCGGACCGCGGTGATGAGCCACACGGCTGCGATGAACGCGAAGACGGCATTGAGGAGCAGGGGAAGGTGGCCGTTACCGGTGATGCTCCAGAGAAATCCGGTCAGCAGGCTGGCGGGGATGAGCGTCAATCCTTCCATGGTGCCGAGCAATCCAAAAGCGCGGCCGCGAGTTCCGGCGGGGATGAGATCGGCGACAAACGCCTTGGCGACGCCTTCGGTGGCGCCGAAGAACAGTCCGTAAACCGCAAACAAAATCCAAGCCGCCGACGCATGGCTCATGAACGAAAAGGCAGTATACACGACGGAGTACAATAACCACCCGCCGACCAAAAACGGTCGTCGTCCGAATCGATCCGACAGCGATCCTCCCCAGACCGACGTGAGTGCTTTGACCAGGTGGAGCAGTGCCCAGGCGAGCGGAAGATACATCACCGCCATTCCCATTTCCCGCGCGCGAAGCAGGAGGAATGCATCCGACGAATTCGCCAGAGCAAACAAGACGGCAGCGACGGCGTACAGATAATACTGACGACCCAGCGGGACTTTTGCCGTCGGAGCAGCCGCTGAATTTTGTTGTGTGGAGACAATTGGTACCTTGCGGTCTGGTCGATCGTGGACGAACAGCGCGATGACCAAAAGCGTCAACATTCCCGGTATGAACGATAACATCACCGCCCATGTGATGTCCAGGCCGAACACGCGAAGCAACACAAACGCCGCCAATCCGCCGGCCACCGCTCCCGTGTGATCCATCGCACGTTGATAACCGAATGCGCGGCCCTGCATTCCTTCGGAGAAATCAGCCACGATGGCATCGCGGGGCGCCGTGCGGATGCCCTTTCCAACCCGATCGAGAATCCGCAGAAAGAGGACCAGAAACGGCGCCACGGAAATCGCGGCGAATTTGGCGAGTCCGATGAGAGGTTTGGTGACGGACGATAAAGCATAACCGGCGAAGATGAGCCATTTTCGATTTCGGACACGGTCCGCCAGCGCTCCCGAAAAATACCGAACCAGAGCGGGGGTTCCTTCCGCCAACCCTTCGATCAAACCGAAGAGGACAACGGGCGCTTGCAGCGTCACCGTGATGAACTCCGGCAGAAGCGGATAGATGAGTTCGCTTCCGAGATCGGTGAAAAGACTGACCCACCCGGTGGCTTTGACCACGGGGTGAATGGGTCGTCGCGTCGTCCGATCATCGGTCATGTGGAAATTCCCCGAAGTCTGGAGTACGGGTCACCATCCCAGGATATAAGCAAAAAGGAGCGGAGCGACGATGGCGGCGTCGGATTCGATGATGAATTTCGGGGTGTCAATGCCGAGTTTGCACCAGGTGATTTTTTCGTTGGGAACGGCGCCGGAATACGAGCCGTAACTGGTGGTGCTGTCGCTGATCTGGCAGAAATAACCCCAGAAGGGGACTTCCTGTTCGAGATCGATCTGAATCAACGGGACGACGCAAATCGGAAAATCGCCCGCGATTCCACCGCCGATCTGAAAGAAACCGATCGAGGATTTTTTGCTGGTGTTTTTATACCACTGCACCAATTCGATCATGTATTCCAGTCCGGATTTCATGAAAGTTGCGTTGGGCAGAACATTTTGGACGACGTAAGCGGCGAATCCGTTACCCAGTGTGGAATCTTCCCAGCCGGGGACGAAGATGGGGATGTTTTTTTCGGCAGCGGCGACCATCCAGCTGTCTTTGGGATCAATCTGATAATGAGGTTTGAGTTCACCGGCGCGGAGAGCGTCGTACATAAACTCATGGGGGAACATCCGTCGGTTCTGTGCGGCGGCTGCTTTCCATCGTTCGAGCAAAACCGGCTTGAGTCGGAGCATCGCCTGTTCTTCGGGGATGCAGGTGTCGGTGACGCGAGGAAGACCCCGACGGGCGAGATCGGCTTCGTCCTGCGGCGTCAGGTCTCGATAGTGGGGGATTCGGACATAATGTTCGTGCGCGATGAGGTTGTAGAGGTCTTCTTCAAGGTTGGCGCCGGTGCAGGTAATGGCGTGGACTTTGTCCCTGCGGATCATTTCCGCGAGTGAAAGTCCGAGTTCACCGGTGCTCATAGCGCCAGCGACGGTGACCATCATTTTTCCACCGCTCTGCAGGTGTTTGACGTAACCCTGCGCGGCGTCTTTCAGAGTGGCGGCGTTGAAGTGTCGAAAATGTTTGTCGATAAATTCCCGAATGATCATAATCATCTCCATGAATAGCAACAGAATTCCAAACCCGGTTTGCGTTAAAATAGTAAAGGGAATTACGGGAATACTCAATTTACGCTCCCGCCGGATTTGCCACCGCAGATTCGCCGAAGTCGGATTCTGAGCTGTAGGGGAAGGCGTTCCGCCACGAGATAAAACGAATGATTTTGGGTGAAGATTTATCATAATATATTGCAACAAAATGAATTACGTCGATTTCAGTGGTACTTTCAAATGGGTTCGTTTGGTAATTT
>CAIVHJ010000227.1 GCA_903905665.1 uncultured Phycisphaerales bacterium | reverse complement strand
GGGCGACGCGATTGACTCACAGCCGGATCGGGCGTCCGATGTGACAACGACTTGGTTGCAACAAGTGCGAGAACAGGACCAACTCAATGCCGCCGATCAACAATTGCGTCCCCAAATCGAACAGTCGGAATCAGCCGCCGCCTTGTACGTTCTGGGGCGTTTGGCTGGCTCGCTTGGACACCACGACGACGCCATACGTGCTTATACCCGTTCGGCGGATCGATCGCTCGGTTTTATGCCCAGTCATCTGGAACTCGGACGATTGGCGAATGAAGCCTATCGCTGGACGGAGGCTCTGGACCAGGCACAAATGGTATTGAATCAAAATCCCGATGAAATTGGTGCGCTCAAAATATCAGCGTTGGCGCATCTCGGATTGGACGATGATGCGGCAGCCGTCGAGGCCTTGAATCGGGTTCTCCAGATCAACCAGAACGACATTGAGGCATTATTGACGCTGGCGGAAATCTATGAACAAACCAACAAACCGCTGCAAGTTCAGAAGCAATATCAGCACATTCTGGAGATAGCGCCGGAAAATCCAAAAGCACTGGAAGCGATGTTTGAGATGGCGATCTATCAGGGTTCGGCGGAAGCGGCGCAGCAATACTTGGCGAAGATGGAAAAGAATGCCGACGAACAGTCCCACTATCTACGATGTCGGGCGAGGTTTCAGTTGGCGGCCGACCAGGATCAGGAGGCTTATGGCCGAACGATTGAGGAATTGGTGCAGCGGTTTCCGGATGATCTGGATTTGCGACTGGATCAGGCGCGGTTTTATTCCGCGACGTGGCAGCTCGATCGTTTGCCCCGATTGATGCAGGAACTGGATCGGATCGACGCCGAAGCAACGGCGACGCTTGAAATGAAAGCGGCGCTGCATCAGCAGCGGCTGGAATTTGATTCCGCACTTGAGAATCTACAAAAACTGGTTGACCGATATCCCAATCGTGCCGTTTTTCAAAGCCGGCAGACGGCAGTGCTGATTGACGATCAACGATTCTCCGATGCCGTGGACCGATTGCAGCAATATCTCACCAATCCTCGGCTGGACGATTCACTTCGCATGATCTTCAGATACGACCTCGTGATGTGCGAAGTGTTGTCGGGACGTGCCGAGGAGGCATTTCGGATGCTTCAGCAGTCGATGCCTCCTTCTCCCATAAAGGAACAGGAGGATGAAGTCCTGTCGGTATTGGCTCTGGGAGTCGGCGCGGCGAAAATTGCGGGCCGCGCTTCGGATGCCGTCGGATGGATTGAATCATATTATCGCAATGCTTCGGCGGCGCTTCAGGAAAAACTACGCCCCATTCTTCTCGATGCCTATCGAGCCGCCGGTCGATACTCCGATGCCGAGGTGATGATATTGGATTGGCTCGAACTCGATCCCGAAGCTATCGAACCCACGGCGCAATTGATTGTGACGTATCAACAAAGCAAGCGTCAACGGGACGCCGTCGAACTGATTCAATCCGTGTTGGCGAGTCCCGATGCGAAGCAAACTGACGAACTGGGCAACGATCTGGTGTCGTTATACGTCGATACCCGGCAATACGAAGCCGCTCTGGCGTTCCTGCGAAAACAGTTGTCATCGAATTGGCCACAGGATCCGAGTCAAATGGCCGCTGCCGTTCAACGGCGGATGGATATTCGAAAGCGGTTGATCGACGTCCTGATTCTGTCGGAACATTACACTGAGGCGGAACGGGAATTGATGAATTGGCAGAACGAGAAACCGTCGATTGACGTTGAGATGAGTATCCTGCAACAGATGTCCGTCTTGTATCAATTGAATGGTCAGCCGAACACCGCACTGCAACAGCAGGAGAAGTTACTGAAAATTCGGCCCCACGACGCCGGATTGAACAACGACATTGGTTATCTGTGGGCGACGAACGAGCAAAATCTGGAACGCGCGGAACCAATGGTGCGTGTGGCGGTGGGATCGAATCCGCGTTCGGCGGCCTATGCCGACAGTCTGGGGTGGGTGCTCTACAAGAAAGGCCAATTCGCCGAAGCGGAGAAATGGCTTACGCGGGCTGCCGCCTTACCCAATGGAGCATGGTATTCGTGGCTCAATTCCACGTTGCATCGTCGGGGACAGGACGATCCGATCATTTGTGATCACTGGGGCGATGCCTGTTGGCGAACGGGGAAGAAAGAAGAAGCCGTCGAGCACTGGACGCACGCGGTGGACCTTGCGACTCAAGACTCGGATCAAATGGTCACTC
>CAIVHJ010000226.1 GCA_903905665.1 uncultured Phycisphaerales bacterium | reverse complement strand
GTGGCGTGTTTTGGTTTGGTGGGGTCCGACGAAGCCGGAAACCAACTGCTCCAGATGTTGCGAAACATGGGCGTGGACTGCGACGGCGTGATTCGGACTTCGGACCGGCCGACGACGACCAAAACGCGGTTCATTGGTTTGGCGCAACACCGCCACCGGCAACAAATGCTCCGATTCGATCAAGAAGACACTCGACCCATCGGGGAATCGCACGTCACTCAACTGGTGGAAAGAATCAAGACGCGCATCGGCGAATTCGACGTGGTGTGCATAGAGGACTACAACAAAGGATTGCTCAACGCCAATCTGATCGGTCGGGTCGTCCAAGTCGCGCGCCAATCGGGTCAGGCGGTTCTGGTGGACCCGGCAGCCGTCGGCGACTTTGAACGATACCGCGGTGCCACGTTGCTGACGCCCAATCGCAATGAACTTGCGGCGGCAATGAGCACGCGGTTTTCCTCGCTCGATGAAATGGGCCGCGCGGGCAGCACCTTGGCCCGGCAACTCGACCTCAAGGCGATTGTGGTCACCGTGGACCGCGACGGTGCGGTTTTGTGCCCTCCCGACGGAAAACACGAACATATTCCCACCCGTCCTCGCGCGGTGTATGACAACACGGGCGCCGGCGATGCGGTGCTGGCGATGATGGCTGCCGCACTGGCGGCCGGAGCGACGTTTCAATCGGCGGTTCAACTCGCCAACATTGCCGGGGGATTGGAAGTCGAAAAATTCGGCTGCGTGCCCATCACCAAAGATGAAGTGCTGGCGGATTTGAGAATCGAACACCGCCGCCGCGTGGGAAAACTTCGCTCCCCGGAAGAACTTGTCAGCGAACTCAACCTTCGGCGCGATCGCGGCGAGACGGTCGCGTTTACCAACGGATGCTTCGATCTGCTGCATCGCGGCCACGTTGAGTATTTGCAGGAAGCGGCTTCGCACGCCGATATTCTCGTCGTCGGTCTGAACACCGATGTCTCGATTCAACGCCTGCATAAAGGTCCGAACCGTCCGATCAACAACCAGCAGGATCGCGCGGCGGTTTTGGGCGCTCTCGAATGCGTCGATTATCTCGTTTTTTTCGACGACGACACACCGCTCCATCTCATCGAAGCCGTCAAACCCAGTGTGCTGATCAAGGGCGAGGACTGGAAAGACAAGGGCGTGATCGGACGGGAATTCGTCGAATCCCACGGCGGCAAGGTCGTCCTCGCCAAACTCCGCCAAGGCTACAGCACGACGCAATTGTTACATCGCATTTGCCAGTCAGATTGATTGCGCGTCTTAATCTGCTGACCTCAAAAAATCTCTGACGAAGCCGATGCACCCCCACGGTTATCTCATTCCTGTTTCAGTTTGGAATATCCTGCTTCAGTCAGAATTTTGGCAATCCCGATGGATGAAACACGCGAATCCGGAATCGGGAATCGGGAAGCAAATCATGTTCTGATAACCTTTGTAAAGGTTGGTGTGGGCATGGCGATTCAATCTGTAACTTGTTTTTTTGCAATGAGTTGTGACGACTGAACATCTGCGATCATTGAACTACGGCTGTTAAACTACGTTTGGGGTTGTGTCGATTGGAATTCTGGCATGTGAACGTCTGATCATTTATTGGAGACGAACAACGTGAACATTGGGATTGTCGGTGCCGGAAAAGGTTCTGTCGTGTATATGAAGGGATTGGCCAATCATCCTGAGATCAAGATCGTCGGGATTGTGGATATGAATCAGGAAGCACCGGGAATGTTGCTCGCACGGGAGATGGGCATTACTCGTGGAAGCGATATTTCGGAGTTGGTGAAGCGTGCCGATGTAGAATTGATTCTTGAACTTACCGGTAGCGACAAGGTCAAGAAAATCATTCTCGGTTGTCTGCGTGAAAACCAGGGGATCATTACGGCGCGGGGGGCGTGGATGATGAGCGAAATGATGACATCACTGCTCGCGCATCGCAACCAAAAGATCGCCGACGAGATGGCCCAACTGGTCAACAGTGTGAGTACGGCGATTGTTGAGGTGGATCAGGCTTCGAAGGATATTAATCAGGTGTTGCGAGAAGTCAGGATTACGGCATTGAACGGTGGGATTGAAGCCGCCCGAGCCGGTACCGCGGGCGCGGGTTTTGCGGTCATTGCTGAAAATTTTCGAGCGATGACCGGGCAGGTGGAGAACACGTTGAATACCATCCAATCCTCGTCCCGCAAAAGTCACGAGGCCGTTGATTTTCTCCGTGAGCAGGAAAGAATTCTCCGTCAGGCGCAGAACAGTTTCGTTGAGACGTAAAGGGTTGCTCCAAAATCATCCTCGTCCAATCACTTCACCGCGATGGGTATAGGAAGCCTGCGGCATCCAGCCTATAATCTCCGGTCATGTCGTCGATCCCCAAACGATTCGTCCCGCAAGACAAAATCCATTGTGGTGAGCGTCTCACTCTTGAGGAGGGTGTTCGACTTTACGAAAGCGGGGGTGTTCATGCTCTGGGCGAATTGGCGACACTGGTCCGGAATCGGCGGCACGGGAACCGGGTCTATTACAACGTCAATCGCCACATTAACTACACGAATTACTGCGTTCTTCGATGCAAGTTCTGCAGTTTCTACAGGCCGTATCCAACGTCGTCCGAGATTTCGACTTGTTCTCCGGGATCGCCGCCTGCGGTGACCGATTCGGATCACCGGAGTGGATATGAATTGACGATGGATCAGATCGTTGAATCGGCGCAGCAGGCGTATCAGGCGGGTGCGACGGAGGTTCACATTGTCGGCGGGCTGCACCCCAAATTGCCGTTTGATTACTATCTTGATGTGTGCCGAGGGATCCGATCAGCCTGTCCAACGTTGCACATCAAGGCGTTTACGGCGGTTGAAATTATTCACTTCTCGCGGATCAGCAAGCCGCGACGAACGATTCGGCAGGTGCTGGAGGAGTTACGGGCGGCGGGGCTGGACAGTCTGCCGGGCGGTGGGGCGGAAATCTTCGACGATCGTGTGCATGACGAGGCGTACGGCAACAAAGTGGGTGAGCAGGGATGGTTTGAAGTGCATCGCACGGCGCACGAGATGGGGATATTTTCCAACGCGACGATGCTTTATGGCCACATCGAGACGCCCGAAGAGCGGATTCGGCATCTGGTGAAGCTGCGTGAGCATCAGGACGAATCGTTGGCGAGTCGGCGTGCACATTTTCAATGCTTTGTTCCGTTGCCGTTCGTTCCACAAGACAGTGCGTTATCCCATTTGAAGGGTCCGACGGGGCTGGAGGATTTGAAAACGGTCGCGATCAGCCGATTGATGCTGGACAATTTCGAACACATCAAGGTGTTTTGGCCGATGTTGTCGCCGAAATTGGCGCAGGTCGCACTGAACTGGGGCGCGGACGATTTCGACGGGACGGTGGTTTGGTATGACATCACCCGACGGGAAGGCAAGGGGACCACTCATCAGGAGTTGACGGTCGATCAAATCAAACGGCTGATCACCGAAGCCGGTTTCCACCCTGTGGAACGAGATTCGCTCTATCAACCCGTAGTCGGAAGATGCGCTATCTGACCAATCTTGTCGCAACTCCTGTTATGTCAGGAAGATGCAAATTTTCGTTTGGGGAAACCGAAACCGGGCTGTCGCACCCGATGATGGGAATATGGGGTATAATGCATCGAATACTCCAGGGGAGTATGAAGGATTCTTTGATGAAACTCCACCACTTTCTGATCGGCATTGTCGGGAGCGGATTGCTGCTGATTGGATCCGGATTGGCCTCCGACGAGCCGACGACACCTTCCGCCGGGCCCGACCCCGCCCCAAAAGCGATGACGTTTACGATTGATGAAAACGTCGTTCGCATGTTCATCAAGCGCGGAGCGTTTGATTTGGCGCAAGAACTGGAAATGGATCAGAATCAGGAAGCGCAACTCCAAAAAGTCATGACCGATCGGTGGATGCCTTTCTTCGAAAAAAATCATGAGCAACTCGAACCGCTGGTCAATCGGTGGATGAAGGCGATGATCGACCCCGATCCGCCGGCTGTTGACGAAGTTCAGTCCTGGGCCAAGGACATGCTCAAACTGCAGGATTCGATCCAGACTGAGTTGCAACAGGGGCAACAGGACATTGCCAAACTGCTCACTCCCGAACAGATCCCAAAGTATCGCAAACAAGTCATGCAACTCAATGCCGGAATGGGAATGTTTCAAATGCAGTTGCACAAATGGGCCAACGGCCAAGTCGATTTGAGCCTGTGGGACCGAAACAACAAGGAACGATTGACCCGCCGCAAAAAATGGCAAGAAGAAAACGAAAAGAAGATGGCGGAACAATCGACGAGTTCGGAAATGCTGGCCCTTTCGGTTGATGCGTGGGACCAGTACGTGATGGATTTCATCAAAAAATTCGATCTGGACGAGACCCAGCGACAAATTGCCCTCGGCATCCTCAAGAACCTGAAAGACCGCGCCGAACTCTATGTCGGCGCCCATCGGGACGAACTCGACAAAACCATTGAATTGCTGAATTCCACAGCGGGAAATCGTAAAGACCTCTTCGAACTGCACTCGTCGCTCCTCAAGCCTATTCAGGATTTGTTTTCCGAATTACAAACCCGGCTCAACGGCATCCCCACCGAGAATCAGCGACAAAAGGCATCGAACCCACAACCTCCTACCGCTTCTCTGGAGCAATGAATCGGCATGAACCCGAATTCCGCTCATTCGCAGAACCCAACCGCCTGGCAACGGGCCGTCGCTTATGGCCTCGACATGAGCCTGAATGAATACCTCCTGACCCTGACGCCCGAAGAACGTCTGGCACGACATGAACAAGCTCGGCAACTCGTGGAAAATCTGATTCTTTCCCGCCGAAGGTTATCTCGTCCCAAAGACCTATTGGCGGTTCAGGAACTGCAAGCCATTCTCGAACGTCAGAACCTGAAGCAAAACAACAAATGAAATTCGAACCATTGCACTCCTGGAATCTCACCCCGCAACAAGCGATTGAACTGCAGCAACAGCTCCGGTCGCAGGTCGTCCGCCGACTGGATTTCAAACCCGCTCGGATCAAAACGATTGCCGGCGCCGATTGCGCCTTTGATGCCAAAGGTGTGTACGGCTTCGCCGGCGTGGTCGTTTATTCATGGCCCGACATGACTGAAATTCATCGCGTCGGTCGTAGATCGAAAGTGACGTTCCCTTATGTGCCCGGTCTGCTGAGTTTCCGCGAGACGCCGCTGCTGCTGGCTGCGTTTGACAAACTCGACGATCTCCCCGACCTGATCATGATCGACGGTCAGGGAATCGCTCATCCGCGACGCATGGGAATCGCCAGCCACATCGGTCTGTGGCTGAACCGACCTACGATCGGATGCGCCAAATCACGCCTGATCGGCGAGCACGCACCACCCACGCAGAAACCCGGAAGCACCGTTCCGCTGATGGACGGGGATGAACAAATCGGGGTGGTGCTGCGAACCCAGCGGCGCATGAAACCCATCTACGTTTCGATCGGTCATAGGATTGATTTGCCGACGGCGGTGGACGTGTTGCTCCGATGCGGCGGCAAATATCGCATCCCCATTCCAACCCGCGATGCCGACCTGTTCGTCGATTCCCTCAAAAAAACCACCACGTCATGAATTGGACAAGTGCACGGTTTCATAATCCCACCTCGTTTACGATAATGCCGATTCGACCGAGAACACGTATTGTGTTGTGGTTCACTGGGTTGCGCTTTTTTTGTGTTTTTGACGGGACTTAACGGAATGAACCGTCTATAACAATAGTCATGACTGTGGCGTTGCCGGCACCAGAAGAAGTGGAAGCAGTCGGGCTTCAGGCGGTTCGGATGAAGGACCCCTTGGCGTTCGAGGAATTCGTGCGCCGAAATGATCGCTGGGTCCGGGGAGTGATTTTTGCAGTGCTGGGTTCGTCGGATCGGGTGGATGACGTTTGCCAGCAAGTGTGGTCCAGGGTGTGGGGGCAAATTTCCACGTTGCGTGACGATCGAAGTTGGCGGACGTGGTTGTATCAGATGTCGCGGAATGCGGCGCTGGATGCCGTGCGAGAGACCGCTCGGCGACGGGAGTTGAATGAGTCCTTTCGTGTGCGGCGTGAAGAGAGGATGGGAGACAGCGAGGCATCGTCACCGGATGTCGAGACACGACAGTTGATTCAGGATGCGATTCGGTCGCTGCCGGTGTTGTACCGCGAGACGTTTGTGCTGCGACACGTTCAGGATTGGAGTTATCGGCAGATCGGAGAGGTGCTGGGGATTTCGGAAGAGGCGGTGGAAACGCGGCTGGTGCGAGCTCGAAGACAATTGCGCGAGGCTTTGGCGGGTAAGTTTGTGGGAGTCGAAAAAGTATGAACGGTCGATTGGAACATCTGATCAGTCGGAAACTGGACGGTGAATTGACCGCCGACGAACAAACGGAACTCGAAGAATGGCTTGTTCGGGATCCGTCGTCGGGGCAACTCCTGGATGAAATGCAGCAGGTGGATCAATGGGCGGGGGCGTGCATTCTGGAGATTTGCGATTTACATGAGACGCGGTTTGATCCCGATGCTTCGTTTGCGGTGGTTTCGCAGCATGATAACGATTCGCCGGCGTGTGTTTCGCATCGCCCGTTGAACCGTCGTCGATGGTGGTGGTTGATTCCTGCTTCTGCGGCGGCCGGCTGGATGTTGTGGATGGGGGTGGGTTTGTATCGCATGGGTATCGTTTCCGACAAGCCGATTCTGGTCCAGAATCGTGATTTGTTGTACCCCGGAGGGGAATCAATTTTGGCGCCGACATCCGGTACTCGCGTCGCTTCGGAACCACTCGGACGGACTGATCCATTGTTTCATGAAACCGAGCAGACGTGGGTGGATTATCTAGGTGTGTATGATCCGCAGCGTGAGAAGATGT
>CAIVHJ010000225.1 GCA_903905665.1 uncultured Phycisphaerales bacterium | reverse complement strand
GTGTGCTTTTCCCCTCCCCCACTTCAAATAAATGATTCAGCGCCGGATAACACTTGAGCGTCACATTCTTGTGATCCGCCAAAGCGTTCTTCCAATTCGCAAAATCCACCATCGTCCCCTGATAATCCCGCTCCCCCTGCAAAATCAGCATCGGCCGTCGAATCTGTTTCGCCATCTCCGCCGGTTGATAACCCCGCAAATCCAGCCAATACACAGCCGAAACATGAAACGGCAACTGGTCCTCCGGAGTATCCTTGGTCAATTCGGGACTCTTGATCAGGGCTGCTTGCCGCTTGTATTCATCCAGCAGCTTTTGCTCCTCCTGCGAGATCGAACCGTCCAGCGAAAAAATGTACGTTGTCTGTTCCACAATCATGTCTTCCAGCGGCCGGGTTCCCCCTGCCATGATGATGAATCCGGCGATTTCCTGATTCTGCTGAGCAATCCTCGGCACCAGCATTCCGCCCAGACTATGGCCCAGAACAAAAATCCGATTCGCGTCGATCTTCGGCGTCTTGCGCAGCAGCGCCACAGCCGCCAACGCATCGTCGATCGTTTCCTGCTGAACCGTAAAACTGCTCGTCAGGGCGGCACACTGGGTGGGATACACACGGGTCCGCTTGTCATAACGCAACACCGCGATCTCTTTCGATGCCAATCCACACGCCAAATCCCGAAATGTTTTGTTCGGTCCGATCGTCTCATCACGATCGTTCGGTCCCGAACCGTGAACCAGCACGACCGCCGGAAACGGTCCGTCCCCTTTGGGAATGCTCAGCGTCCCCGGCAGAATCCACTCCCCCTGACCCACCGGCTGGTCTTTTTCATCGAATGAGTTGCTTCGCACATAATCGGGAGTTTGATAACCGGTTTCACTTCCCGACTGAGTCGGAACATAAAACATACCCGCAATCCGATTCCCCGAATCAAAAACCACTTTGACATCCACCGGGCCCTTTTCCAGCTCACACGTCACATACACGAAGCGATAGGCCCCCGCCGTCTCCTGACGAACCTCTGCCCGTTGTTTCTTGAACGCACCCGATTGATTTAACAAGGCTTGCCAGGCTTCTTTCAATTTGTCTTCCGGCAAGACCTGCTTCATCGTTGGGTCGAAATAACCGATGGCTTCGGCAAATCGACCTTTGCTGAGCAGATCGACGTATCTCTGCGCGATTTGTTCCGGCGTTTCCTTGGCGGGTTCAGACTTCTGAGCCCTCGCCCAACCGAACGTCGCTCCCATCACCATCACGAGTGCAATAATCCCACTGTGCCAATCCCTGATGCTGCGTTTCATGTATGATTCTCCTGAGAATCAGTCGGCGAGGGCGATGGTGCAATTTCCCTTCGACGTGCCCGAACCGCCTCTCGCAACACAAATTCAATCTGACCGTTCATACTGCGCAAGTCATCCCGCGCCCACTTGTTGAGCTCCTCCCACAAATCCGGCGACAAACGCAACAGGATGTTTTTCTTTTCGGCCATCTCTGAGACCCAATCCGTTTATTACCCCGAGTGCTTCATGTCACCGCTCTCCCGAATGCACCATCCTCCTACCCCCTTCCCTTTCAGGGAGGGGTTGAGGGAGGGTCCGCTCGTATCTTCACTGATACAGCGTCCCTGTGTTGACGACCGGCGTGACGGACTGTTCTCCGCACAATACGACGAGCAAATTACTCACCATCGTGGCCTTTCGTTCTTCGTCGAGTTTGATGGTGTTGTGCTTTTCGAGCATCTCCAGCGCCATTTCCACCATGCCGACGGCTCCGTCCACAATCCGCCGCCGCGCCGCCACGATCGCTTCGGCCTGCTGCCGACGCAACATCACTTCCGCGATTTCCGGCGCATAGGCCAAGTGACTCAACCGAGCTTCCATCACTTCCACACCCGCCTTGTGAAGCCGCTCGCGCAACTCATTCTGCAAATCCTTCGACACCTCGTCGATGCACCCTCGCAAAGTCAACTCCTGGTCGTCATCCATCGTGTCATAAGGATATTTGCTCGCCAAATGCCGAAGCGCCGACTCGCTCTGCACCTCGACGTATTCGTGATAATTTTCCACATCAAATGACGCCTGTGCCGTATCCGACACGCGCCACACAATCACGGCTGCAATCTCCACGGGATTCCCTCGCTGATCGTTGACTTTCAACTTCGCCCCGTTGAGATTGTGCGCACGAAGCGAAATTTTGTTCTTCGTATAAAAGGGATTCGCCCATCGGAATCCTTCCTCCCGCGTCGTACCCACGTATTTCCCGAACAGCAACAACACCACCGACTGATTGGGTTGCAGCGTGAAAAATCCGTTGAGCACAATGCACCACGGGATCCCGGTAAAAATTGCCAACACCACCCCCAACACCGGATTCGCAAAAAATGCTCCCAGCATTATCACAGCCCAGAAAATCACACCGACCAACACCCCCCACCCACTCGCCGAAGCCATCGCCCGTTCCTGTGTCATGTTTGTTTCTCCTCTCAAGAAAACATTATCATAATGATATCATAAATATATCAAAATGCAAACAAATGGCTAAAAATTTTGTAATATATTGTAAATAAAGTAGTTATAAATCAAAAATTTGTAAAATATTCAGAAACTGTCGAGTCCATGTGAGAATCGAAGAGTTAGAATCGCAGTATCCAGTCTATATACGTCATGACTTCTTTTCTCAAAGACCCTTGCCTTGTATTCAGTGTACTTGAAAATTGGTTCGTTTCGTAATTTTGCACAGGGTGGGTTGTAGTCCACAGCCGGTACCAGACAGCTAGTGACGGAAAGGAAATGACGGGGCTGAGGAAAACACGAAGCGAAAGCAAGGCACTGCCCAAGCACAATGGGACACGGTGAACATGCGTTGGGTTCAGGCATAGGTGAATTCCAGAAGAGGACACCCAGCATGCCGGGTGCTATATAAAAAAACAAACGCGCGGAGTCTCGGTTCAGATAGATTGGGGGGAGGATTTATTCAGGAGGGCGGGGTGTGTTCGAGGATGATGCGTTCGTGGAGAAACTGCTGGACGACCGATTGGGTGTCCTTGATCGCCGCGTCAAACTCGACTTCGTAATGTTCCATCAGCGATCGGGCCATTTCTTCCGGAGTTTTGCTTCCGTCGCAGAGACGCCAGATCATCGCGGCGGTGGGATTCAATCGGTGGGTACGATCGATTTGCGGATCGTAAAGCAGAATTTCGTCGTCCATTTCGTGGACGATCAGGTTTTCACGTTTGATATAAGTCGTCATTGAGAGTCCCGCCTGATTGTCTATTTCGAGTTTTCGTGCGAATCATTCGTCGGATTTCGTCGCCGCAGGGCATCAGCGAGCGCGCGAACCACGAGGTTCACCCAGAATCGGAGACCGTTGCGTGGGATCTGTGGGTCCGACGCTTTTTGCTGAAGGTCGTTCCTGAGCCAACGGCTGATCCACTCGGAGCGTCGGCCCAGATGAAAAGCCGCCCAGGAACCGATGCCCGGCGTAGCGGCGAACAAAGTCAGCATTCGATGGTAACGAATGATGGTGGAATCGTCCAATTGGTCGTGTTGGATGACCGGCTGGTCGCGTCGATAGGGCTGGGTGTCCTTTTGGGGATCATACGATCCTGTCGCCACGCATCGCTCGTAGAGGACCGTGCCGCGTTTGGGTTTATAAATGGTGAATGCGGCGGCGCTGGGCTGAATTTTACGAATGAGTCGCCAGGTTTTGAGCATGGAGGGCACATCCTGTCCGGGTAAACCGAGGATGGCCATAGCCTGAGTTTTTACGCCGAATTTCTTCAGCAAAGCGAATGCCCGGTGGATCGAGTCGATCGTCATCGGTCGGTTCATCACGTCTTGGAGGACGACGGGATCGCCGCTTTCGACGCCGAGTGAAACCCAGCGCAGGCCCGCCTGAACCATGGGTCGGAGTTTGTCTTCGGTGATGTTTTCGGGTCGTTCAGAAATGGCGAAGGGGACGCCGATCTGATTTTGATAGGATGGGCAGAATTCATCGAGGCGTTTCCGGTCGGTCATGAAAATGTCGTCCACCCATTCGACCGTAGTGGGATTTCCCAGGGTGCGACGGAAATCAAGAATTTCGTCGATCATTCGATGGGCGGATTTTTCGCGTCGCCATGGTCCTTTGCCCCGATAGGCGTCCATGAAAAACGCATTGGCGCAGTAGTGGCACCGATAGGGGCAACCGCGACTTCCCTCGAATTTTCCATGGATTCCCGGTTCAGAGGACCCGGCCGATCGTTCGAGTTTGTCGGGGTCCGTCCGTTGATAGTGCAC
>CAIVHJ010000224.1 GCA_903905665.1 uncultured Phycisphaerales bacterium | reverse complement strand
CCCATCAGGGTTTGTCCAATACCGCCAGGACTTCCTGGGGCAACGTCTGAGAAATGTCAACGTGGATGTGTTTTTGCTCAATGACGATCCGCTTGAACCCGGCATCCTTGAAGGCAAACACCATCTTCCAGCGGTCAACCGAGTCGGAGCAAAAGATGTCCACCGCCTCCGACAGGCCATGAGCGTTGGGGAGATGAGCTGAATCTGTCACACCGCCCGCCGCCAAATTCTGTTCAGGAGTGCGTAGGCCGCAGGTGATCACGAACGGGATCTTGGCGTAGGACCGGGCCATGTCGAGCTTCGCCATGAGTTCCGGCTCGATTTCTTTACTCTCGTCGTCCGTGAAGTAGGTCCATTTTTTCACTTTCCCTCCAAAGGTCGGGAGCGTCCACGTCCACCCAAATCCAATCCGTCCCAACTTGTCGAACAACGAACGTAAGAACAATTTAACGCTTCGCAGAAGATACGGTACTTCCCACCGGCGCATCGCTCCCCGGCGCAAAGGTTGTCGCATTTTGGGCACTTAAACCTTGTGAACCAAACTCGTCCGGAGGGCATTTCGGGCACTCGGGCATCCCGAGGCCTCCCGGCCACTCGATTAACTCGCTTCCGCACTTTGGGCAAAGCGTAGGCCCTCCGTTTACCGCATGTGTCTTCGGATATACTTCAAGTCCTCTTTCATGTCCTCAATAGACGAAGTGATGACAGCCAGTTTCTTCTCGTGATCTTCCACTTTCGGAGTCATGGCCGAAGCCATCTCGACTTTATCCATCCATTGAGAATGAGCCCGTACCGCTTTGACTCCATAGAAAAAGATCGTTCCCAGCATCCCGAAGATCGTGCAAAGGATCGTCCAGTCGGCTTTACGCCTGAAAATCCAGTAGTCGCGTTGATGATCGGTCATTTAAAACTCCCCAAACCAAAATGCGTTTCCTGACGGCGTTGATGCCGCTGTTTCAGATCCGGTAGTCGAAAATGTCGTCGGAGCGTTCTGGTTGTTATACTCAGTCTGAACCCATCCGTAAGAACGGGCGATACCGCTGGAAATTCTTACTTCATCCATAATCGCTGAATTGTTTGCATCCCCTCCGCCAATTAAAGTAGACCCTGCTGGATTGGTTATTGCCGCAGGTGGGTAGTAGCCAGAAACATTTACCCCTGGGAGTCCATCCGTATATATCTGCTGTCTATTCGTCGAAGATTGAGACCCATCGAATGTTATGGCGTAGTAATGCCAAGTCGTTCCTCTTGGATCAAGGTTTGACGCGTATTGACCGAAAGAAGCACCATCCCCCATCCATACGTTTACGGGGAACGTGTAGTAGTGACCAATACTAATACCGTTATTGTATTCTCCATGATAAAGCCATGACGCTAAAGAGATTTCCGTATTATTCGGGTTCATCCAAAAAGAATAAGTAAATAAGGTTGTCGGGCTGGTGGTTGGAGAATCAGCGACTAGAACTGAATCGTCGGTGTCCGTGAATGACAGAGCCTTATTTATCTTCCCGGTAACTGATTTTCCAGCACTCCAGCTTCCTGATGAGGAACCATTGTTTATTCCTTTTGAATCAGAAACAACCTGACTTGCTCCGGTTAAAGTTTCGTTGAAATGCCACACACTCCCATAGTTTTCCCACGTTGATGTTGACCGCCCCTGGTAAGTCGTTACCCCCGCGTCCCCGTAGCACATATAGAGCGTCGTGTCAGTCGTAGACGAGATGGTCGGCACTTTGACCCACACACTCATGGTTGACACCCCGACGTTCGATACGGTTTCGGTGTCCCATTT
>CAIVHJ010000223.1 GCA_903905665.1 uncultured Phycisphaerales bacterium | reverse complement strand
GTTTAGACCGTTCCCCTTTAATAAACAGTTGCGCTGAAGCTCGGCAAACTCACTCGAGAGTTGAATATGCCAAGGAAACAAGACGAAAACTTGAAATCCGAGGCTTCTTCGACGTTGCTTCGAACGGCGGTGGATTGGGTGGAAGCTTCGTTGGCGCAATTCGCCCGGCGTGAATTGAATCATCGACATCCCGAAGCGGCAACCGTGCGGCGGTCCCGGTCGGAATCGGACACGTCGGCTTCGGCTCTTTCCGCCGACAAACTCGTACAAGAATGTGAATCGTTCGAGCACTTCTGGGAACACTTCGAATCGCTTGACGAACCGGTTCGGATGCTTCTCGGTCAACGACTCCTCCCCAAAGACCCCGTGCTGGCGGACAAACTCCGTCAAAAGTTCTTCAGCACGAAATCGCAGGAACGGGCCCGCGCCATTCAAATTGCACTGTCGCTCTCGCTGATCCGGGATTTGCGCGAACCCATCATCGAATGCACTCAGGATCCCGATCGGGTCGTTCGCAGTCTGGCGGTCAAGGCGCTGGGAATGCTCGGATCCGAAGCGCCCGAGCGCATCATCGTTAAATCCCTCGATGACCCCGACGGCCGTGTTCGCGCCAATGCCATCGAAGTCCTCGACCAGATCAACGCCGAGGATCGCGTTCGGAAAATCATGCCCAAACTCAAAGACCCCCACCATCGGACCCGCGCCGCCGCCGTCGAGTCGCTGTTGAAATTGAAGGTTCGCAATGCCGCCGAGGAACTCATCGAACTCCTCCAGAATCCCTCTCGGGCCCATCGCATCAGCGCGTTGTGGGTCATCGAAAAACTCAGCCTCCAGCACATTTTCGACCGGGTTCAGACTTTGGCAGATCAGGACGAAGACGTCATTGTGCGAAAACGCGCCCGCAGGCTTTTGCGACCCAAACGACCCGTGCGCTCGAATGAATCCCATCAAATTCCCGTTCCTCCTCCGTCGGACACCCCGTCACAGGAGCAAGCACCATGACATATTACCTCATGCAAGTCGCGCCGCTATTTGAGGGTCTGCGGAAACAATTCAACCGGCCCACAAACGAGTTCGGTACGTGGGGTGGATTGATTCTGCTTGTGGGCGGCGCGCTCATTCTGGCGGTCATGATGCATGCGCTGTTCTATTATGAAAAACGCAGCGCCGCGGGTTTTTCCACACACAATCCGAGCAAGTTGTTCTCTGAACTGGCCAAACTTTTACCCCTCTCGCGAAGCCAATTACGAATCCTCCATCGCGTGGCGCACGAACTCAAAATGAAACACCCGGCGCAACTGTTGCTCAGTCCCGGAGTGTTTTCGTCCAGTGTTCATCAGTGGATCGAAGACAACCCACAGCATCAATCGCTCCTTGGCAATATCGAGCAGATCAAATTGCTTTTATTCGGTCCTGTCACACCATCCGTCAGCCAAACGTCCTCTGGCGAGTGAATAACCTGACGGGTATGATCGTGGAATGTTCCGATTCGAGATCACACACCGCGATTCGAGCAGTTCCGCCCGAACGGGCACATTCCTGACACCGCACGGTACGATTGAAACACCCGTGTTTATGCCGGTCGGAACGCGTGGAGCTATACGAGGGCTGACCCCGCAGATGGTTCACGACACCGGAACCACCATTCTGCTGGCTAATACCTATCATCTTTTGCAGCGACCGGGGCCGGAACTGATTGCGCAATGGGGCGGACTTCACCGATTCATGGCGTGGGACGGCCCGATTCTGACCGACAGCGGTGGATATCAGGTGTTTTCGCTGGCCGATTTGGCGCAAGTGGACGACGAAGCGGTGGTTTTTCGCTCTCATCTCGACGGCCGCCGAATCGTCATGACGCCGCAATCTGTCATTGAAACCCAAAACCTGATCGGGGCGGACATCATCATGGTTCTGGATCAATGCCCCCCCTACCCGTGCGACAAAGAGATTGTGGCCGAAGCGGTCCGGCGAACGGTGGACTGGGCGCATCAATGTCGCCGTCATCATCACCGCGAGGATCAGGCGCTGTTTGGAATCGTCCAGGGCGGCATCGAGCACGATCTTCGACGACAGTGCGCCGAGCAACTTCTCGAATTTCAGTTTCCCGGTTACGCCATCGGAGGGCTTTCCGTCGGAGAACCCCCACGAACAGATGATCGGCGTATTGGACCAACTTGTGCCTTTGTTGCCGGCGGACCGGCCTCGGTATCTGATGGGCGTCGGGATGCCGCGGGACATTTTGGAATCCGTCCGACACGGGGTGGACATGTTCGATTGTGTACTGCCGACGCGAAACGGCCGCAACGCCCACGCGTTCACCGCCACCGGACCTGTCCGACTTCGGAATGAACAACACAAGAACAGCCGCGAACCCATCGAGATCGGATGCGACTGTTACACTTGCACGCATTTCAGCAGAGGATATATTAGGCATCTGTTTGCGGTGGACGAGATGCTGGGACCGATTCTTACGTCGCTCCACAACATCCGTTTTTTTCAGCGCTTTATGACGCGAATTCGTGAAGGCATCGCCGCGAATACATTGCAGCGAGTTGAAGAAGAGTTTCCTATCGCACGAACGGTTGTGACGCCCGACCCTCATGAAAGGTGAATCACGATGATCCTTGCAGACTTGAGTTTGTTTCTCGCTCAGAACGCCAACACCAGCGCCGCACCCGCCGGTCTTTCATCGATTTTTCAAAATCCCATGTTTGCTTTGTTTTTGGTCATGGCCGTCTTCTTCGTGGTGCTGATCCGCGGAGACAGCAAGCGGAAGAAACAAGCACAGAATATGCTCAAGAACATCAAGAAGAATGATCGGGTGCTTACCATCGGCGGGATGGTCGGAACGGTCGTATCCACCAAAGAAAACGAAATCGTCGTTCGCGTCGATGAATCCACCAACACCAAGATCACGTTTGTCCGTTCCGCCATTCAGCGAGTGCTTCCCGAAGAACCCGAAAAGACAAGTTGAGATCGAGTCGGGAATCATCCAAGCGTTTCAAGCAAAGCGCGGTGAATGTCGGCCCCCCCACCGAGAAAAGCCACTTCTGCGTTCCTTTGCCGCGAGAGATCGATGGGAAACAATGATTGGCCGTTCGGAGTCGTCAGAACTCCTCCGGCTTCGGAAATCAGCACCGCGCCGGCAGCTATGTCCCACCAATGGCAATTCTGTCCATAAGCCGCATCGAGCGAACCTGCCCCCACCAACGCCAGATGCAGTGCCGTCGAACCCAGATTCCGCAAAATGCACCGGCGAATCCACAGATCGGTAATCGCCGACGGTAATTCGTGTCTTGGTCCACCCGGCACCCCCACCAGCGAATCCGATTCCCAGGTACGGTTTGCAACGTGCATCGGTATACCGTTCAATGTGGCGCCTTTTCCGCGAACGGCGGAGTACATTCGATCCGCGATCGGATCATACACCACCCCGACCACAGGCACTCCGTCACATATTAGCGCCACAGTCACACTAAAGAGCGGGAGTCGTCGAGCATAGTTGCGGGTTCCGTCGAGCGGGTCGATCAGCCAACAATATCGCCCGTCATCGCCCTGCCCATTGGTCCAGCCGGATTCTTCGGCCAGAATCGCATGATCGGGATAAACCTCCCGGATCGAGCGGATCAGTTCGGACTCGAGTTCCAGATCGACCTGCGTCACGGGTGAGGCATCGGGTTTTCGAGTCGTGGT
>CAIVHJ010000222.1 GCA_903905665.1 uncultured Phycisphaerales bacterium | reverse complement strand
GTCCCTGTCGCGAAAAGATAAAATGATCTCCGCCCGATAGGGGTGGAAGACCGAATAGCAGGCTGCACGCGATGAACGTTTTGACGAAACCATCCGGTCCGAGTATTGTCTCTTGATGAAATGCTACATAGCAGGGAGGGGGGTAGTGGAATAGGTGCCACGCCCTCGGAGGGCGGATGATTCCTTCGATAGAAACAATCTTTCGATAAGACACATTTATAGTATCACAGGACTTGTCGGATCAACAGCATCCGCCGAATCATGGAGCAGTAGGGGGAAGGTTGGTTCCGATCGGGCATGAGCCGCCGTGTTTGGCATGATAGTTTTGGTGGTATTCCTCGGCTGGGTAAAAAGGTTTCGCCATTTCGATTTGCGTGACGATGGGGTGTTCGTGAAATCGAGGAGAACGCTGGAGTTGGGCGACGTATTCTTTGGCTTGTTCCAATTGTTGCGGGGAGGCGGCGAAGATGGCGGAGCGGTATTGCAAGCCGACGTCCGGCCCCTGACGGTTGAGTTGCGTCGGATCGTGAAACTGAAAGAAATACTCCAGCAGTTGACGGTAGCTGATTCGATTGGGATCGTAGTGGACCCGAACGGTTTCGGCATGGCGGGTCGAACCGGTGCAGACCTGGGCGTAGGTGGGATTTGGGACGGTGCCGCCCTGATAGCCTGAGGTGGCATCGATCACACCGGGGACCTGATGGAACCGGTCCTCGATTCCCCAGAAGCACCCGCCGGCGAAATAGGCGATTTCGGCGGTGACGGGTTTGGATTCGGGGGGGAGGTCGGAATTTTTGGCATAGAATTGCAGCGCAGCGGAGTTCAGGCAGTAGCGTTTTCCGGTTGGAGCGGGCCCGTCGTCAAAGACGTGGCCGAGATGACTGCCGCATCGAGCGCAGCGGATTTCGGTTCGCGTCATGTCGTGGCTTGAGTCGGCGACGGAACGAATGTGCGCCGGATCGAAAGGCTGGAAGAAACTGGGCCAGCCGGTGCCGGACGTGAATTTGGCGTCGGACGAAAACAAGGGCAAGCCGCACAATCGACACACGTAAGTACCGGCTTCGTGATTGTCCAGCAATCCGCCGCAAAACGGCGGTTCGGTGCCTTGCGACAGCAGGATCGCGCGTTCCTGCGGCGTCAGTTTTTCCGCTCGTCGCTCGATTTCTTCGGGCGAGAGAGGCGTGAGGTCGTAACCACTTTTCGAGTAGAGGAAGTGATTTGATGTCGGTGGATCGGATGGGTCGGAATTTTCCACAGAAGACTCCCGTTGGTCGTTCATGATAGCGAAGTACAGGCCCGCCGCCAGGCTGAGAATGATCACACCCATCAAGGTCCTGGCGGTTTCAAAGCCGAGATGGTTCATGCGCGTGCCTCCGAGAATCCGTTTTTGAAAAACGGACATAAAAACGCGACAGCCTTTCAGATAATTATAGTGCGACGTCAAGAGAAGAAGGATTTGCGAGACTTCTGCTGCAGTTGGCGGGCGCTCACTTCCCCGGGTTTTCGCGGGAGATTTTCATTTTCGGTCAGTTAGACGCCCTGCGCGTTCGTTTTCAAATTGGCGATCTTGTGATCGCGCCGGGGGGGACTCGAACCCTCGACCGCGGGATTAGAAATCCCGTGCTCTGTCCAGCTGAGCTACCGGCGCAGGAATCGAAAACATGTTTGGACGTTTTCGATTTCACTCAGACTGCGACCATTATAGTTGATACTGGTGTGATTTCGGAATACCCGAATTCCAAGTCGGATTAACGGGATTTTGGGGGTGATGGGGAGGAGGGTTCTGATCGCGAACAGCGGAAAGAACACGCTTCCTGACCGGCGAGTCTCTGTTTGAGTCAATTCGAAATCTGCAAGGTCCCACGCTGGCGCAGGAGAGTTAAAATAATCCCCTGCTGGCGCAGGGGGCTCTGAGGGTGACGGGCATGTCGTTGTTGTCGGGTAGATTCAAAAGGATGTTGGTGGGAGATGGGGTTCGGAATCGTCGTCGTCCTCGTGGGCGGGGTCCTCGTCGTCGTTGTCGGTGTCGTCGTTGAGGCTTGTTTTCCAGCTATCGGCTTCGTGCTGTTCCTCGATTTCCTGTTCCATGTACTGAAAGAGTTTTTCCTGCATGGGGGCGAACCGTTCGTACATGTCGTGGATTTGCTCCTGATAATAGAGGAGGGAGTTGAGTTTGAGGAGCTGCCATTTGACGATGCATTCGGGTTCTTTGATGTTGCTGAAGGGGTCGCAGGAGAAGATCAGTTCGCCGTCGGTACCCTGCTTACAGAATTCGCACGTGACACATTGAATCATACAAATGCTCTCCAATAACAGACGCTCTATTGTAGTCGATCAAGCCGTCGAACCCAAATGCGGGTCGGCGGTCACGAGACCTGACGGACGAGATTCTTACGGTGACGGTTTTTGTGTTTGATCTTGAGCCGTGAGCGAAGATATTGTCCCGTGTGCGATTTGGGGGATTTGGCGATGGTGTTCGGTGGGCCTTCGGCGATGATCCGGCCACCGGCATTCCCGCCTTCCGGGCCCAGGTCGATGACCCAGTCAGCGACTTTGATGACGTCGGGGTTGTGCTCGATGACGAGGACGGTGTGATGCTGGTCCACGAGCCGGTCGAGCACCCGTAACAGGGTTTGAATATCGGCGAAGTGCAGTCCGGTGGTGGGTTCGTCGAGGACGTAGAGGGTGTGCTGGGAGGCGGATTTTCCGAGTTCGGCGGCGAGTTTGACGCGCTGGGCTTCGCCGCCGGAAAGCGTGGTCGAGGCTTGGCCGAGGGTGAGATATCCGAGTCCGACGTCGGTGAGGGATTGCAGGCGCTGTTTGATTTTCGGGAACGGATCGAAGAAGCGACGGGCTTCGTCCACGCGCAGGTCGAGCACTTCGGCGATGTTTTTTCCGCGGTAACGGATTTCGAGGGTTTCGCGGTTGTACCGGGTTCCCTTGCAGGCGTCGCAGTTCACGTACATGTCGGGCAGAAAATGCATTTCGATTCGCTTGATGCCCTGCCCCTGGCACTGTTCGCACCGACCGCCCTTGATATTGAAACTGAATCGCCCCGGAGGGTAGCCGCGGATTTTGGCTTCGCGGGTTTTGGCGTAGAGTTGCCGGATCAGGTCGAACACGCCGACGTAGGTGGCGGGATTGCTTCGGGGCGTTCGTCCGATGGGGGACTGGTCGATTTCGATGACTTGATCGATGAACTGGGATCCGATGAGGCGATCGAACCGGCCGGGTTTTTCGCGCGAGCTGTAAAGTTTTCGTTTGAGCGCGCGGACGAGAATCTGATTGACCAGCGTACTTTTGCCGCTACCGGACACCCCGGTGACGCAGACGAAGCATCCCAGCGGGATTCGCACGTCGATATTTTTGAGATTGTTTTCACAGGCGCCGCGAATTTCAAGCGTTCGGACGGAATCGGTCGTTCGGGGGCGATCGGGGATCGGGATTTCGCGTCGGCCGCTGAGATATTGGCCGGTGAGTGATTCTTCGCATCGAACGATGTCGGTGAGAGACCCCTGAGCGATGATTCGGCCGCCGTGTTCACCGGCGCCGGGTCCCATATCGACGAGGTGGTCGGCGGCCTTGATGGTGGCTTCATCGTGCTCGACGACGATCAGCGTGTTTCCCAGATCGCGCAGATGCTGGAGCGTGCGAACGAGCCGGTGGCTGTCGCGGGGGTGTAATCCGATGGTGGGCTCGTCGAGTACATAACACACGCCCACGAGTCCGCTTCCGACCTGAGTCGCCAGTCGATCGCGTTGGGCCTCGCCGCCGGAGAGGGTGACGCTGCTGCGCGCGAGCGTCAGATAACCGACTCCGACTTCTTCCATAAACTGCAGACGCGTACGAATGGCTCGAATGAGCGGTTCGGAGATTGCAGCGGATTCGCCGGACCAGGTGAGGGAATTGAACCATTTTCGGGCGGAGACAAGGTCCATTCGGACGACGTGGTCGATGCTTTGGCCGCCGATCTGAACCGAGCGTGCTTCGGTGCGAAGCCGCGACCCCTCACAGTCGGGGCAGGGGGACTCGCTCATGTAGGCATGGAGTTTTTGTTTGACGGTTTCGCTTTCGGTTTTTTCCCAGCGATGTTTCAAAAACGGAATGACGCCTTCAAACGAGGCGCCGAAACGTTGCTCGTCGGTTGCGGTGGTTCCGTGGATGAGGATTCGGCGGCGGTCCTGCGGAAGGTTGCGCCAGGGTGCGTCAGGATGCACCTCGAACCGCGAGCAAAATTCATCGAGCATTTGATGATAGAGGGTGTGGACTTTTTTGTTTCCGTGTCGCCAGGCGTCGATCGCTCCCTGTGTGAGCGAGCGGTGGTCGTCGGACACGAGCAGTTCTTCGTCGAATTCCAGCACGGTCCCCAAACCGTTGCAGGCGGGACAGGCTCCCAGCGGAGAGTTGAAACTGAACAATCGGGGGGATAACTCCGGGAAACGGATTTCCAAATGTCGCGTGCAAACCAGTTCGGAAGTGAACAAGCGATCCACCCATGAGGAACCGTTTTCTCCGTTCATTCGTGAGGTTGAGTTTGCTCCGTTGGACGACGGTGATGAAATCTGTGGTGGTGAATCCTGAGACGTGGAGCCGTTGGACGTCGCGGCGGTGTTTTCGGAGACCATGACGAGGCCGTTACCCAACATCAAGGCCAGTTCGATGCTTTCGGCCAATCGCGATTGTACGCCGTCTCGCAAGGTGAGCCGATCCACGACCGCCTGCAAATAATTGCCCTTGTGTTTCGGCAATTCCGTCACGTCTTCCAGCCGGAGAATCTGATTGTTGAGTCGGATGCGAACCAACCCTTCCTTGCGGAGGCGTTCGAGGACATCTTGTCCCTTGCCTCGTTGTCCCGACAATACCGGAGCGAGGATCAGGACGGTTCGATCGCGAGAATCCGTGAACAGAGTGTCCACAATTTGCGAAACGGAACAGCGAGAGACGGGTTGTTTGCACTTCCAACAAATGGGCGTTCCGACGCGGGCGTAGAGTGCGCGGAGGTAATCATAGATTTCGGTGGTGGTGGCGACGGTGGAGCGGGGGTTGGTGCTTCCGGAACGCTGTTCGATGGCGACGGTGGGCGGCAGTCCCTCGATCTGGTCCACGTCGGGCTTGGGCATTTGTTCGAGGAATTGTCGGGCGTGGGTGGAGAGAGACTCGACGTAGCGTCGCTGGCCTTCGGCATAGAGGGTGTCAAAAGCCAAACTGCTTTTACCCGAACCGCTCAGTCCCGTGATGACGGTCAAAGCGTCACGCGGAATGTCCAGATTGATGTCTTTGAGATTGTGCTGGCGGGCCCCGCGAATCCGGATTTTATGGCGGTTCGTCTTCAAAAAGGACCCCTCTTGATGAACTCGGCGATGGTGCCCCAAACCATCTCGGGGGCTGAAGTCGAAAGTTGCTATTGTAACGAGTTTATCGCGGATACTCAAGGGATAAGGAGAGTTGGGGTCTTGTACGTCGGTAGAATCTTATTGCATTGTTGCTTGCGAACGCAGCCGTTAGATATAAAATGTCGGATTTGGTTGCCTCAAGAGGAAATGTTTGCGGGGAATCGATTCATGACGAGCGTATCCAGTTCGGTTTTACTCAAGAGAGACAGTTGGGTCCGGCGGCATCATTTTTTGCTTCGGCGGTTACATTCGCTAAGCGGGATTCTTCCGCTGGGAGTGTTTCTGCTTTTTCATCTGTCAGCCAACGCGTCGATCTGGCGGAGCATTCTGGGCGTTGAGAGCGGACGGTTCACGTTCGACTGGAACATTCATCTACTTCACGAATCGCTGGGTCCGCTGCTGGTGCCTGTGGAGCTCGGTCTGATACTCATTCCGCTGTTTTTCCATCTCGTTTTGGGCGTCTTGATCTGGGCCACCAGCCAACCCAATGACAATCGATACGGGTATCTGTCCAATCGCCGCTACACGTGGCAGAGGACCACCGCGATTATCGCCATCGTGTTTGTGATTTATCACCTGTGGCACATGCACTGGCTGGGGGCGCCTCTGGGCGGGGCTTTCTTTGACAAGAATCATCCGGCCGAAAGTGCTGCGGCGGCGATGCAGGCGAGTGCGTGGGTTTTGATCCTGTACACCATCGGCGTGGTCAGCGTGGTGTATCATTTTGCAAACGGTCTGTGGACGTCATTGATCGTCTGGGGAATCACGATCGGTCCCCGGTCTCAAAAGTGGTCGGGTATCGCATGTTTGTTGATTGGTCTGACCCTCGGCGGGCTGGGTTTGGGAGCGGTGGCGGGTTTTGCCAGTTACGATCTGCACAAGCAAAAGCCGGACCTGATGCATGACGGCGCTCCGCCGATGGTGGAAAAAGAGTTTAAGAGTTCAGGAGTTTAGGAGTTCGGGAGTTCAGGAGTTTAAAAGTTCGGGAGTTTGAGAGTTTAGGAGTTCGGGAGTTGTTGCATATTTCGGTGATGAGGCTCCTGGAATTATTCATTTGAGGCAGGAATAGAAGTTATGGCGAGCAAACCTCGAATCATTGTGGTGGGTGGTGGGCTGGGGGGATTGTGGGCGACGCTGCGAATCGCCGAGGGTGGATTTCCGGTCGATCTGTTTTCGCTGTTTCCGGTCAAACGATCCCACTCGTGCTGCGCGCAGGGGGGAATCAACGCCGTACTGGACGTCAAAGGTCAGAACGATTCCGTTTGGCAGCACATCGTGGACACGATCAAAGGTGGAGATTATCTGGCGGAGCAACCGCCGATTAAGACCATGTGCGAGACGGCGCCGGGATTGGTCCGGATTTACGACCGGATGGGGGTCACGTTCAGTCGCACAGCCGAAGGTCACATGGACCAGCGGTTGTTCGGCGGAGTAAAGAACCGACGAACGTGCTTTGCGGGCGCCACGACCGGTGCGCAATTGCTTTTTTCGACCGACGAACAGGTTCGGCGGATGGAATCGCTGGATAAAGTCACCAAGTATGAGGAGTGGGAGTTTCTTTCCGTGGTACTGGACGGCGAGGGAATATGCCGCGGGATTGCGGCGATGAATCTTCGGGACATGTCGATCCATGCGTTTCGTGCCGATGCGGTGGTGTTGGCGACGGGCGGGATGGGATTGTTGTTCGGTCAATCGACGATGTCCACCAATGCGATGGGGGCGGCAGCTTCGCGTGCGTATCAACAGGGGGCGAAGTTCGCCAACTGCGAGTTCATGCAGTTTCACCCGACGGCGATGAAGGGTACCGACAAGAATCGTCTGCTGTCGGAAGCGTGTCGGGGCGAGGGCGCGAGGATGTGGGTTCCGAAAAAGGCGGGAGATACGCGCGAGTTTTCGG
>CAIVHJ010000221.1 GCA_903905665.1 uncultured Phycisphaerales bacterium | reverse complement strand
GTCGCCATGTTGGGTCCGTTCACTCCGTTGTGCTTGAAATGCGTATAGAATGGCCTGACCCCCATCGCCCTTACACGCTCCGCAATCAAATCGCCGATCGGATAATCCACCATCGCGGTTGCGATGGCCGATTTCATACGAAAACAGTCGGCCAGGTTCGCGGCCACGTTGAATTCACCGCCGCTCACGTGGATCTGGCATTCCCTCGCTTTCCGGAAAGGGATGATCCCCGGATCCAGACGATGAATCAATGCGCCCAGTGAGACCAAGTCCAGTGCGCCATCCGGACGAATGTGCAAACGGTCATTCATGATTGACTCCTTTGTCGAACGCAAACATTGTTTTTTTCAAGCGGAATCCATTGATCAACGACGAAACGCATGGAACGGTACTCCTCCCCCTGTTTTTCCATATCCGAAATTTTCCATCACGAAAATCGTCCTTTGGTAGCCCATAGTCCGAGCGCCGGATTTGAAATATAGAAAATCTCCTCGCCGTCGGGCATGGGTTGGAACCCATCTTTCAGTTTCCCCGGATCATATCGATTGAGCATCGTCTCCAGGCGGGCGTACCGGAAATGGACGCTTTCGATTTCTTCCTGCGAAATCTTTCCCGGACAGTAGGTAATGGTGAATCGGCCTTCCGACGAACCATGAATCAGATGTGCCGCCGCGCTCAGATTCTGCTGCAAATCCTCGTTCCCTTTTACCCAGTCCAGCACTTTGGGTGTTCCGGCATACCCGTATTTGCGTATCAGTCTGTCGATACCGGGATCCTCGCCGAATTCCGCGACCCCGGGAGCGAGAACGATGAGTTCACCGCCGTCGGCGATCGCCATTCGCGTCCGGTAAATACTCTTGTTACCAAGCCAGGTACTTCGAAATTCAGACGGGTCAAGATAGACGACCGCCTTCCGGATCGGTTTGTCCAGCAGTTCAAAATTCACTTTCAGGGACAGTTCCGAAGCTCGATGGAAGCATTCCACATCATCGCCGACAAACAGCCCGCGGACGGCAAGCTGCCCCCGACAGTCCTTTCCAACGACCGTCAGTACATAAACGATCGGCAGATGTCCCGCGAAACGATCGGACCCGTAGTTGAGAACGCTGCGCACCGGGGTGCGGGCACGCCCCATGATCCGCTCCATCCCATACACGGCACCGAGAAAATGAGTCTTGTGGATCCCGTCCGCTCCGCCGGTGCCGACAAACACGTTTTTGTTGTAGTTCGCCATGCCCACCACTTCGTGCGGCACCACCTGTCCGATCGAAAGAATCAGATCATGATGGCCTTGCGCCACCAGCGCATCCACCTGAATCGGAATCCCGTACTCAACCAGACCGTCCGACACTTCGGACACGAAACTCGACGGAACTTCGCCGAGCGTTGCCAGTCCCTTGCGCCAGTCGTGCACGCGGAAAAGTTCCCTCGGCACTCTGCCGAACATGGCATCGATTTCCCTTTCACACATCGGATAGTGGGAACCGATCGCCGGAAGAACATCGGTCAGTTTTTCCTGGTAATACTCCCAAGCCCATTCCGTCAAGGGGCCCGCCTGGGAATGGAATCGGGTGATATCGGGGGGCAAGACAAGCACTTTCCTTCGTTTGCCCAACTGGCCCAGCGCCTGGAAGAGACCCTGCCGCAGAACATCTGCCGTCAGATTCTCTGTGGGTGAACCCTTCTGGAAATACATCATGGCGAATTATACCCCCGAATACGCATTAAATCCGCCATCGATCGGAACCACAACCCCGGTCATAAACTTCGACAGGTCGGATAAAAGGAAAAGAACCGCGCCCTGCAATTCTTCCGGTTCTCCGAACTTCCCCATCGGCGTCGCCGCAAGGATTTTGTTTCCTCTCGCCGTCAGGTGTCCGGTCTTCTCATCGATCAAGAGAAACCGGTTTTGGTTGGTGAGAAAAAAACCGGGAGCGATTGCGTTGACCCGGATGTTCGCTTTCGCCAGGTGCACGGCGAGCCACATGGTGAAATTGTTGACAGCAGCTTTCGCAGCCGAATATGCCGGAATTTTTGTCAAAGGACGAAACGAATTCATCGATGAGATGTTGAGAACGACACCACCTCCCCTGGCGATCATGTCGGTCGTGAAAACCATCGTCGGAAGAATCGTCCCGATGAAATTCAAATCGAATACGTTTCGAAACCCTTCAATGTCCAGACCGAAAAACGTCTTCTCCAGGTTCTCCGTTTGGTCTTTGTCAACAACCTCCGCCTGCGTGGTCGCTTTGGGAGAGTTGCCGCCAGCGCAATTGATGAGAAAGTCGATCGCTCCCAACTCCTGGTGGACGAACTCTTTCGCTTTCAGAAGCGAATCTTTATCAAGAACGTTGCATTCCACACCAACCGCCTGCACGCCACAGGTTTTCCGGATCTCGGCGGCGACCCTGTCCGCGGCATCCTTGGCCATATCCGCCACGGCCATCTTCACGCCCAGGGATGCCAACCCTTCAGAGAGCGATTTTCCGATGATTCCGGCCCCGCCGGTGATCACGCAAACCTTCCCTCTCAATTCAGCAAACGGAATCTTTTTCATGGATCTTCTCCTATCGGGCACCGGCGTCTGGTTCTTCCATGAGGGCCGGATCAAGCCTCGGCGCGAGCAGATGGAGAACCGCCAGAGCCACGAGATACATACAACCGGCCATGATGAATACCGGCAGGTAGCTCCCCGTCCATTCGAGAATGTATCCGACGATTTTTGCGATCAGCATTCCTCCGATCGCGCCCGCCATGCCGCCGATTCCCACCACGGAGCCTACGACCCGTCGCGGAAACATGTCCGATGCCGTCGTGAACAGATTGGCGGACCACCCCGAATGCGCTGCCGCCGCCAGCCCCACGAGACCGACCGCAAGCCACAACGATTTCACCTGCGCGGCGAATACGATCGGTATCACCGCCAGCGCACAGATCAGCATGGCCGTCTTTCGCCCGGCATTCACGCTCCACCCGCGCTTGATCAGGGCGGAAGAGATCCATCCTCCACCGATGCTTCCGATGTCCGCGATCATATAAATCATTACAATCGGCAATCCGATATTCGTCAGTGTGATGCCGTGCTTTTTATGCAGGAAATCGGGCACCCAGAACAGATACAGCCACCAGATGGGATCGGTCATGAACTTGGCAAAGGCAAACGCCCAAGTCTGACGGTGGGGAAAAAGCTTTTTCCACCGAATGGGACTGCTGGGCTCGGAAGGATCGCTCTGAATGTAAGCAAGCTCTTGCCGGGAAATTCCCGGATGTTCTCCCGGTTTTTTGTAGAGCCGCCACCAGAATCCAAGCCAGACGAATCCGATGGCCCCGGTCACGACAAACGCCGCCCGCCATCCATACGCGAGGGTAACCCACGGTACGACCAACGAAGCAACGACAGCGCCGACATTGGAG
>CAIVHJ010000220.1 GCA_903905665.1 uncultured Phycisphaerales bacterium | reverse complement strand
TCTCTCAGTTCGGATTGAAGTCTGCAATTCGACTTCATGAAGTTGGAATCGCTAGTAATCGCGTATCAGCCATGACGCGGTGAATGAGTTCCTGAGCCTTGTACACACCGCCCGTCAAGTCATGGGAGCTGGTAGCACCCGAAGTCCCACTTAGGTGGGCCGACGGTGAGACCGGTGACTGGGACTAAGTCGTAACAAGGTAGCCGTAGGAGAACCTGCGGCTGGATCACCTCCTTTCTAGAGCACTAGAAACTGGAGACTGGAAACCCGAGGAGCAAGTCCTGAGCAATCGGGACGAGTGAATCGATATTTAGTCTCTGGAGGTCAGCACAATCTCGCGCGAGGTACACTGTTCTCTCTATACACGGTCCCGCCATCTGAACAGAGGTGGTGGGACTTTTTTTGCGCCTGTGTGGATAGCGTTCGTCCGATCGGCGCTCTCGTGCTGCGGTTTTACGTCCTTCGGTGATTTTTTCGGACGTAGTGGATTGGCTTGCAGCCTTGAGATTCAATGTCCGAAGCGATCAAGACGACATTGATGATATGCACGGGGATGTCAAAGAATCGCTGGAGATACTGCGGCAACTTTCTGCGCAGCTCAACGAAACCACCCAGCACGTTCAGCAGGTGGTGAGCATGGTGGAGAAGTTCTTGCGGGTGGAATGCGGGATGGGATTGCCGTGCTATGAGTTGGCGCAGACGCTTCACAAGCACGACGGAAGTCAGGAATCGCTTTATCTGGCGTATGACCGTCTGGACGGGAAATTTCGGCTGGCGGTGGACACGCTTTTTATGACGCGGGAGGGACAGACCGACCGAGCCGGGCTGCTTCCGTGGACGGGGTGTTCGCGGGAAGTCCAGATGATCACGTATCAAGCCCTTCCGAACCTGCTTCGCAAAATGGCGGAAGAGACCAAGGTTTTGACCGGAAAAACCTGCGCCACCGGCGACGTCACGCAGGAAATCCTCAATTTGTTCCAAGCCAATTCCTGATTTCGCCAAACCACCGATCGTCCAGATTCTGTCGTAGATCAAATGGACATATAAACGCCAATATGCGATGGAGGCAACGCGCAGACTGAAGCCTGCGGCTTGCTGATCCTTGGGGTACCCTCACTGTTCTAACATCAATCGGTGATAGCGTCTGCGGGTCACGATGATCAGCGACGCGGACGCCACGGACTTGACAAACCATTCCATCCGAAACTGGCTGGGCGTGGTGTGTAGAATCAATTGGAGAACACCGAACGTCAGATAGTCAAAGACGGAACTGAGGATTCCGAATGTGATCATGAACTTGCGAATGAAACCGATGTCCCAGCAATTCGGGCGATCAATCCACTCGTGATCGACCCGGTCGGTGGCGATGCTCATCTCCGGGAAATCGGTCATCAGATTCATGAGCAGGACCTGTTATTGATGTTTGAATGGTCAAAGGAAGAGAGAAATCAAGGAGCCGCAGGCTTTAGCCTGCGCGTCGCCCCAAGGTGAGGGAGGCGCTTACTTTTTCTATTCAAGAGTCAATAGGAAACAGCGGAAGGAATGGAAGAAGTAACGACGCTCCGGCCATGCTGAACCTGTTTGCGACAGCCTTCGGCAAAGATATAATCATGGAGTTCAAGTATGGGCAAACGTACGTATAGTTTTTACGTTGATTTATTGCTAAAATAGTCTGCAAAGAGGTAATCATTGAACATAAATGGATACATTAGAAAAAATTGATTTTGGTTTTGGTGCTGCGCAGCTTGACGCCAATCTGCAACGTCATTTTTACAAATCGGTTGCTTTTGATTTGGCGTGTTCCGATAGGATTTACCTGATTCTCGGAGCAAAGGGCGCCGGTAAGAGTGCCATTTACCAGATGCTGCGGGAATACAATATCCAGATTTTCGACAAACCAAATCTTTGGGTTGGCGAAGAGCCGAAACTTTATCAACATTGGGCTACTTTGCATCCGGCAATCTCTTCATCCAAACCAGCGTTGTGGCGGTTTTATGTGGCCTCCATTGTAGCAAGACGTACCCTGGATGAAGATGATTTGCCCGAACCCACCAGGAAGATTTTTGAGAAGTTTCTCGTTCGCTGGGGGCTTGTTAGTGTAATACCGACACCTTGGCAGGCGTTGCGGACTGTTAAATTTAAAATTGGAATCGGTGATTATGTCACCACGGAAATACCACCAAAAATTCCTCTGGCTATGACAGAGTGCGATCAGGTCATTAATCTGGCGGTTTCATGGTTGGAACAGCAACAAGCCGATTTGTGGATATGTCTCGATAGTCTAGATGAAGTCAGGTTAAATGGCAGCCAAGACGATGAAATCGAAGACCTCCTTAACAGCTTAATGATGGTCGTCAGCGATTTGATACGTCTGAGGAGATTGAAGTTCAAGCTGTTTTTTCGATCTGATATTTATGATGGGCTTGGATGGGTTAACAAAGATCATTTTAGCGCACTGAAACTGACGCTGCAATGGACTAAGGAGGACATAGGGATTCTTCTGGCCCACCGACTCGCAGTCTTGCATTCAGAGCCTAAGGACGAGATTACGTATCCCGTAGCCAAGAAGTGGATCGACGAAGTTTTCGAGTGGGGAGAAACCTACGCCGACGGATTTGAAGATTTCTATGCGCTTTTCAAGGATGGTAACGGCGATGCTCTTCCTCGCGACTTCGTTAATTTCTGCATCGAAGCTCAAAAGACGCAGAGAACCTTTAACCGCCAGGGAGTTAACAAAACGAATTGCTTAATTTCCACTAAGGCAATCCAACAGGCAATCCAGCTAACCGCTGCGGCTAAGCTTAATGATTTCCTTCACGTGTTCCCCAATTACAGTCAAACCTATAAGCAATTGAGCGGGCACAACACACGAAGATTTAATCGAAAGGAACTCTCTGCTGCTCTTGGTAAGGCCGATTTAGATGCTCAATTAGTTATATCTGACCTTGTCAGAATTGGCGCTGTGGCGATTAAAGACAAAAGGGCGGTTAATCAATCTAATTCGTTCGAGATCCCTTACCTGTATGCCGTAGCCCTAGAGATTGGAGACGTGTCGTGAGTGAAGATCAAGAACAAAGTGAGCAACAAAAAAAGACAAAGACTCCGAAACTGGCTGCAGAAAAGGCACTTCCCTTTTCTGGAGCAGATGCACTAGTGAAAATAATAAAAGGTTATGTCGTCGCATCTAATGCCGGAGAGTCTCCTATCAAGTACAGTGATGTGGCGAGCGTTACCGGTTTAGGGCAGACTACGGTTAGTTCCAATAACAATTTTCTGTCCGAGTCTCAGATTCTGGCATCCCCAAAATACGGATACTATGTTCCCAGCGAAGAGGCCATTCGATTTGCCCGCGAAGCGGCATGGGATGAGGAGAAAGCGAAGTCTTACCTTCGTAGACTCGTAGCTCGGTGTTGGTATGGGCAAGTTGTAGTTCAGAACTTCGCCTTGCGATCTTCATTGTCCAGATCCGAGATGAAGAAATCACTAGCGATCAAGGCGGGGGCAACTGAGGGCGATAACCCCGCATTAGAACGACTCATCGATTTTATCGTATATACCGGTCTGGTATTGGAAGATGAGTCCGGTACACTAACAAAGGGCAACCTCGATGAAGTAGAAGCGACTACATCCTCTCTAACACAAACTGTTGAACAGATGCGAATAGTCGCACAAGGGACAGATAACGTGCACGTTCAACAAAAGTGCAAGGCGGTTATGTCCATCGTCCTGCATGTTCATCTAAAAGACTGGAATGATCTGACACCTGAGAATGCCGCCCGTCTTCGAGATTGGATTGATAAGGTTGGAATCCCCAATCCCAAAGTAGAAACAGAAATGGGAACTAACCCTTCTTCCAACTAACCACTCATGGCAATGCCCTGATCAGTCCCTCCCGTCAGTGTTGATATCGGTATCCTCGTCACCGAGCTCATCGCAGAGTTTGAGAACATGAAATAGTGGGGGATGAGTTCTACCGTTTTTTGGAGGGGAGGGCGTCGGGTTCCGGGGAACCGGAAAGTTCGTCGAGGATATTGGCTTCGGCGAGCATGGATTCGACGAGTTCCATGGGGAGGCCCATGACGTTGGTGTAGCTTCCGTCGAGGGATTCGATGTTGGCATCGGACTGATCCTGAATGCCGTAGGCGCCGGCTTTTCCCTCCCACAAACCACTGTCGATGTATTTGGTGAGAACTTCTTCCGACATGGTTCTCATGGTAACCTCGGTGATGTCGTGGCTGATCCAGCGCTGACGACTGGCGGCGTTGAGCAGGGTCACGCCGGTGATGACCTGATGGGTCGTATCGGAGAGGGTTCTGAGAATCTGATACGCCTCTTCGGCATCGCGGGGTTTGCCGAACATTTCGTTTCCGATCGCCACGAGGGTATCGGCGGACAAAACATAACCGCTGGTCAATCGACGAGCGACACTTCGGGCTTTGAAATAACTCAGCGCTTCGGCCCAGTGGGTAGGAATCTGATGAGGAGTGCGGGGTTCGAGTTCGGCCAGGTCCGGGGACATGATCTCGAAGCGAATTCCCCATGAGCGCAAAAGCGAAGCGCGACGCGGGCTGTTTGAGGCGAGGATGAGTTTGACCGGTTGTTCCGCCATGGACTTTAGACCCTCGTTGCTCGGGCAAACCAGATTGTAACCGAGTTGAACGCCGTCGTCACCTCAGGACAACCCCAGGCACCGACGGTTCCACTCGTCATCCACCCCTGAATGTCCATCCGGATGATCGCTCGCCTCAATTGTGCTTTTTGAATGACCAAAAATCCACTCGATCATTCACAAATCCGGGAAAAGAAAGCATATCGGACTCAGCTTCCCCGTCCCCCACCGGAAACAGGGTTCGAGAGAGAAGGTCGGTGATCCCAGGACGACTTCATGGCCTGGAGGATTTGGTCCACGGTAATCCGGTTCATGCAGTCATGGTCATGGGAGCATTGGTTGAGTTTTCGAAAGAAACACGGAGCGCAGGGCAGATCGGCAATCAGGGTTTTCCCTTTGGACCCATAAGGGCCGGTACGATTGGGGTCGGTGGGTCCATAAATGGCCACGAGGGGTTGACGGAGTGCGGCTGCCAAATGGGCAGGGGCGGAATCGTTGCAGACCACCAAAGCAGATTTCGCCACCAGCGCGACCATTTCGAGCAAATCCGTGTGGCCCGCGAGGTCGATAGGCTGGGCGCGACATGATTGTGCAATGCGCCGACACAGTTCACGCTCTGATGGACTGCCGCCGAGCACAACTCGAACGTTCGTTTCCTGCTGCCATCGGTCGATGAGTTCGGCGTAGCGATCGGGCAGATAGTTTTTTGTTTCCCATCGCGAACCCGGCCAAACGAGGACGAACGGGTCCGTGGGCGGCAAACCGCCGGCCAGCAGTTTTTGACGAACGGATTGTTCGCTTTCCGGATGAACCGGTATTTTGAATTCGACGGGGACGTTTTCAAACCCCAGAATTTTCGCAACGGCATAGTTTCGCTCGACGGCATGACGAGAGGAATCGAAGGGGATGCGATGGGTGTAGAATATCCCCGCGCCTTCGCGTGCGGGATGGAATCCGAGCCGAACGGGAGCGCGCGAAATCCACGTCATCAATCCGCTTCGGAACAAGCCCTGCAAATCAATCGCGAGATCGAATTTTCGGCTGCGAATGGCTTTGGCAAATCCACCCAACTGGAAGGTCATCACGGCAGCTCCGAGCACAGAATTGAATTTCTGTCGATCGAACGGAATGACCTCGTCGAGCTGGGGATGTTTCTCCAGCAGCGGAGCGTATTGGCGATTCACGAGCCAGCTGATGCGGGCTGTGGGGTAGCGATGCCGCAATCCGTTAAGCACGGGCAGCGCATGGATGATGTCGCCCAGCGAGCTGGGTTTGACGATCAGAATGCGATCGAACTTCAATTCGGACAATACCATCTGGAAACCGTCCTGCGCTCCTATTGTAATGGTAATTGCCCCCTCTGGGCAGGGATCACAAGAGAATAACGGCGGATTCCGCTTTCCGAGGGCAGTGGTCTTCGCTACAATCGTAGGAAACCATGTGAGGAGAAACTATCCATGCGAGCATTGTTTGCGGTAGCGGCGATGTGTGTAATCGGGTTCTGTGGGAACGTCCGGGCTCAGGCTCCGGAGGTGAAGGAATTGCACATCGGCGATCCGGCGCCGACGCTACACGTTGCGGAATGGATCAAGGGAGGCCCGGTCGATCTTGAAAAGGAAAAAGGACAACATATCTATCTGATTGAATTCTGGGCGACTTGGTGCGGGCCGTGCTGGATGTCCATGCCGCATCTCAACGAACTGCAGAAGCAATACAAAGACAAAGGATTGGTAGTCGTTGCCATGAGCGACGAACCCAAGAGTACCGTCGCACCGGTGGTCGAGAAGCAAGGGGACAAGATGGATTTCGTGGTGGCGATCGATCAGCCGACGCAGACGGGGATGGGTTCGCTGGGCAAGACGAGCACGACGTACATGATGGGGGCCGGTCTGGACGGGGTTCCGGCGGCATTTGTAATCGCCAAAGACGGACGGATTGCGTGGTTCGGTTATTCGGCAGGCAATCCGCAACTGGATGAGGTGCTCGCCAAAGTCGTAAAAGGCGAATACGACATCGACAAAGCGGTAGCCACCAGCAAGGCCGATGCGAAGTTTTTTAAAGAGCAGCAGACCGTCATGGCCCAGGCGATGGAGAAAGCCGACTGGAAGTTGCTAGTCGAACACACGAAAAAAGTGCTGGACCCGTCGAATCCTATTTCGAAGGAGTTGCGGGTGCAGATTGCAAATGAAGTGGCTTGGATTCTTTTGACCGACGACAAAAAAGATTCGCAGTATTACAAGGACGCGCTGCTATTTGCTCAAAGTGCCAACGAGTTGACCGACGGGAATGATCCCACGGCACTCGATACGTATGCACGGGCGTTGTTCGAGACAGGGGATATCCCTCACGCCGTTGAATTTCAGAAGAAAGCCGTCGAACATTCGGATGGGCCTGTAAAAGAGGAGATGCAGAAAACGCTCAAGAAATACGAAACCGCTCAACAGGAGAAACAACCATCCGATTCGCTGGGGCCGCCGGGAAACGTTCTAAAACCGTAGGGTACTGATTGAGGAATCGTGAGACACCATGGAAGTACGTGTGGCGGAAAAACGAGGGTTTTGTTTTGGGGTGGAAGCCGCGATTGAGTTGGCGGAGGGGGCATTGCGCGAGCATGGGCCGGGGAACGTGATTTCGCTGGGGCCGGTTATCCATAACCGCGATGTGGTGTCCAAACTGGAACGTGCGGGATTGATTCAGAGCGGAGACCTCGACCGGATCAAACCCGGCTCGACGATCCTGATCCGATCCCACGGTGCTTCGCCGCGTCTGCTTGAAAAAGCCCACCAAAGAAATCTCAAGATCATTGACGCGACGTGCATTCTGGTCAAAAAGGCCCAGGAGGCGGTTCGCACGCTTCATGAGGAAGGGTATCGGGTGGTGGTGATCGGAAACGTCGATCATCCCGAAGTGCAGGGGATTCTGGACTATGCCCCGAATGTCATTGTGCTGGATCACGTCGATGAAATCGATTTGCGGCTTCCGGAGCGGGCGCGGTTGGGCATCGTGGCGCAGACGACGCACTCGCCCGAGCACGTCGGCGAGATCATCGGGGAGATCGCCAAGCGTCCGTTTCAGGAGATCAAGATCGTCAACACCCTGTGTCTGGAGGTCGTCCGTCGCCAACAAGCGGCTGTGGCTTTGTGCGCCCAGGTGGATGTCATGTTCGTTCTGGGAGGGTTGCATTCCGCCAACACTCAGGAATTGGCGCGGTTGTGTCGCGAGCAAAACGTGCCAACCTACCATCTGGAGAACAAGAGCCAATTTGAAGCGTCGATGGTGACGGGCAGGAAAGTTGCAGGCGTTACGGCCGGAGCGTCCACCCCGGAATGGGTTCTTACCGAATTTGTCGAACATCTGCGATCAATCCCCGAATGAACAACTCCGAGAGATCACACACGCCAACGGAGATCATGGTACGGATGAGGAAGTGGGGGAAAAGTCGATGGTTTTTCGGACGGCATAGCACAGCGCCGAAGCGGTGTAGGGTTTTTGAATGAATCCCCCCTCGATGCGGTTGGCGATGTATTCCTGAGCGATGTTTTCGCTGTAACCACTGGAAAACAGTATTCGGATATCCGGACAAATCTTTCTCAGTTCCAAAATCATCGAGTCGCCGTGCAAACCCGGCATGACGAGATCGAGGATCACCAGTTTGATTTCGGAAGATTTCCGACGAAGTACCCGAAGGGCCTGTTCTCCGTCAGGGGCGGTCAGTACGGAATAACCCTTCGCGACCAGACTGCGCTGAGCGACTTCCCGAACGAGTTCTTCATCATCAACGACGAGGATGGTTTCTGAGCCATCGGACGTAGTGGTTTGCGTCGGAGCGAAACCATTGGTGATGCTTTTTTCAGAGACGGGGAGGTAAACAGTAAAGAAAGATCCCTGGCCCAGGGTGCTTTCGATGCGTATGGCTCCGTTGTGGTTGGTGACGATGCCATGAACCGCGGCCAAGCCCATCCCACGGCCCAGCTGTTTGGTGGTAAAGAACGGTTCGAAAATCCTACTCTGCATCTCAGGACTCAAACCACACCCGGTGTCCTGAACCTGGAGGTAGGCATAGTCTCCCGGGGAAACCTCGGTCGGCCATAATCCACGACATTGCTCCCCTTCCAGGCGACATCGGCCGGTGGAAATCGTCACGTGACCGCTGTGGGGCCCGATGGATTCTGCTGCATTGATACACAAATTCATGATGACCTGCTGAATCTGGGCCGGATCGGCCCGAATCAACAGTTTTTCCAGTTGCAGGTTTCGATTGATATCGATTTGCCTGGGAACATTGATCCGCAGGAGGTTGAGCATGTCGCCGACCAGTTGATTCAGATCGAAGACTTCCAGCAACCGAGGTCCCCCGCGTGCGTAGGCCAACAGCTCGCGCGTCAATTGGGCGGCTTTTTCAGTCGACTGGAGAATGAGCCGAACCGATTCGGCCGCCGGATTCACCGGACCCATTTGTTCGAGGGCCAACGAAGCAAACCCCATTACCCCGGCCAAAAGATTGTTGAAATCGTGGGCGATGCCCCCCGCCAGAGTTCCGATGGATTCCATTTTCTGGGCGGCGTAAAGTTGGGCCTGCAAATGTTCTCGCTCTTCCTGGGCCCGCTTGCGCTCGGAGACCTCGCGGATGATCGCCAACAAATACTTTTGCCCTCCCAAAATAATGGTTTTGAGGGAGACTTCTTCCGGAAAGGTGGTACCGTCCTTTCGCCGCCCCATCCATTCGAAAGACAGTACCTCGCCTTCGAACGCTCGGTGGAGCAAGTCGTGCGTTCGCTCGGTGGAGACGTATTCTTCGGCACTGAGCGGCCCCCCCACATGCATTTGCTGCAATTCTTCACGGTCGTAACCATAGGTTTGGCAGGCCTTGGCGTTGGCATCCAGGATGCGTCCTTCGATGTCGTAGAGGAAGATGGAGTCGGAGGCTCCTTCAAAAAGCATACGATAGCGATGTTCGCTTTCGCGCAGCGACTGGTCCGCCAAGTGCGCGTCGGTGACATCCCTTACAAAAAGCACATAGCCGATGCTGTGCTGTTCGGCGTCGCGCATCGGCACCGCATGAACGTGGAGATACTTATGGGAACCGTCGGGGCGGTGGAAACAGACTTCCTGATCCCACTTTCCGTCTTCAACAATGTTTTGAATCGCCTGCCGGACGCGCCGGGGATCCACTGGGTGGCCGGCATGAATCTCCTGAATCGTTTTGCCGATGATTTGTGAAGCCGGCATCTCAAAGATGAGTTCGGCAGCGGGGTTGAAATGGATTACCCGAAAATCAAGGTCCATCGCGGCGATGCCGTAATCGGTGGACGAGGTGAGAATGTTGTTGAGCGTATCCGTCAGGTGGTGCAACTTGACTTCGGACTCCATCCGTTCAGTGATGTCACTTAGAAAACCCTCTAACAGCAATTCCGACGGCTCGATATGAATCGCTGTTCCGAACTCCTCAATCCATCGCCATGCACCGCCGCGATGTCGAATCCGATAAACCAGATGGAACGGACGACTTTGATCGACGGCGTTGTTCACTGCACCCGGGATCCAACGGGCATCCTCGGGATGAAAAAGATCGGAGAAACTAACGCGGTCAGAAAGAAAGTCCTCTTTCGGGTAACCGGTAAGTTTTTCCACGCCTTCGTTGAGGTACAGCATCGAGTATCGTGCGTCGTTGCGGCAGAGATAGATGACCCCCGGAATGTTTTCAGCGAGTGTGCGAAAACGTTCCTCGCTTTCCCGCAAAGCCTGCTCCGATTGTTTCTGGGTGGTATTGTCAAAGACATACCCATCGTAATGAATCACCTGATTCGTATCATCCCGAACCACGACGGTAAAATCATAGAGCCACCGCACATCACCGCGCGCGGTGAAAATGCGGTATTCCTGAGCAAAGGAGCGAACCCCTGATTCGGTGTGGGTTTTGACTTCGTTCGCGATACGTTCGAGATCGTCGGGGTGGATGAGATCGGCATAGAGAATTTTTCCGCTCATGAGGTCTTCGGCGCGATAACCGTATTGATTCACGTTGGAGGAGACGTAATCGACGGGCCAACCGGGAGCCGGTAACCAGCGGAATACGGTGACGGGGCCTTCCATGAAGAGTTTGCGTTGGCGCTCCAAAATCGCCTCGGCTGCTTTGCGTTCGGAAACGTCTTCGATCGCTCCTTCGTAGAACAAGACGTGGCCGTGGGCGTCACGAACGGCACGGGCGTTTTCACGGACATGGATCACGGAACCGTCCTTACGGTACAAAGCCGTATCCAAGCCGCGAATTTCCCCGTCGCGTTCCATGGCCTCGCGGAACTGCCGACGTGTGTAGCCTTCGGCATAGCCGTGCTTCTCAAAATCACATGATTGCAGCTCGCCGAGACTCGAATAACCGAGCATTCGTATAAAGGTCGGGTTGGCTTCAAGAATCTGTCCGCTCGGCGTGCTCCGATACAATCCGATTGGCATGTTTTCGAACAGAGTGCGCAGGCGCGACTCTTTGTCCCGCAAAGATTCCTCCGACTGTTTGCGCTGAAGCGCATTGACAAAAATCTCACCGATCACCTTAAGCAACGAAATTACTTCGCCGGACCAGTCACGCTCCTGCCGAACGGCGTCAAATCCGACACACCCCATCGGACGACCTTGCATGAACATCGCCATGCACAGCATCGAGCGGGTTCCCTCAGAGAAGAACTCGTTCCACTCAGTTTGCGCTTCCGGGGGAAGATCATCGAGGCTGCGGAAATAGAACACGCCCTGCGTTAACAACTGTTGATAGGCCCATCCGAATGATTCAATCGGAACTTCTTGCAACCGCTGCTTCGTGGGGGGAATCTGATCGTCGCACCATTCATGCGTAATCGTAAAGCGAGATCCATCGGGATTCAGTTGAACCACGTAACTCCGATCCGCTCCGACGAATTTACCGATTCGCTTCAGGGCGGAGTTGATTTCTTCATCGATCTGTTCGGCGGTGAGCTCGACAAACTGCGTCGAAATCTGAGTGATCAGCCGCTCCAGCCCGATACGATACTCCAACTCCATCTCTGCACGTTTCTGATCCGTCACGTCGATACTGGTGCCGATCAGGCGGCTGGGCCGGTCCTGCTCGTCTCGAAGGACGCGGCCGCGAGCACTGAACCATCGGATACTGCCGTCCTTGTGGAGGAACCGATGCACCACCTCAAAAATCGGCCGGTGCCCCGCCAGATGCTCATCAAGGGCAGCATAGATCCGAGGCAGATCCTCAGGATGCGTCACGGCTTCCCATGACTCCACACAATTGGAAATTTCCGTTTCCGAATAGCCCAGCTTGGATTTGAAGCGGGGATCTACAAACAGTTCCTGAGTTTGCAGGTTCCAGTCCCAGACCTCGACCCGTCCGGCGCAAGTAGCAAGTTCATAGCGTTCCTGCGATTCCTTCCACGCCTGCTCAACTCGTTTGAGTTCAGTAATGTTTTCATAACACACGATCACTCGGCGGGATCCTGCGTCGGCGAACGAAGCCACGCGAACTTGAAACCACCGTTGTTCGGTTTGGCTGTGGCACGGATATTCTACGTAAAAATTGGCGTGACACCCCGAAATGACATCCCGAATTCCCTGAGCGACACTGGAGGCAGACGGGTCCTGGCTGGAGAC
>CAIVHJ010000219.1 GCA_903905665.1 uncultured Phycisphaerales bacterium | reverse complement strand
TGACTAACGACCCTAACACCTAACACCTAACACCTAACACCTAACACCTAACACCTAACACCTAACACCGGCGGGGTTGAATAATTCCGTAACGGCAATTCTTCGGCTGATTCCTGCAATGTTGTTGTACCGGTGTTTCTATAGCCGCGAAACGTCGGGCCAGGTCCAGTGGTGCATTTCGGTGATGCGTTTCTGGTCGGTCATGTTGAAGTGCAGCGGCGTGACGACCACGTAGCCTTCGCTCACCAGCCGCAAATCGCTCTCCTCGTCCAGAATCTCGCCAAACTCACCGTCAAGCCAGTAATACATCCGACCGTCGGGACCCTTAAAACTGACGTAGCGGTCTTCCATCGTCTGAACCGCCTGACGGGCGACGCGAACCCCTTTGGGACGGTCTCCTTCGAGCGACGGGATATTGATGTTAATCAACTGTCCGCCCGCCAACCCCCGCTTGAGCAGGTCTTCAATCAGCGTGATGGCGATTTTGGCGGCACGCGTAAAGTCCAGTTCGTCCCCGTGCTCCATCGAAACGGCGATCGACGGAACTCCGAAAAACGCTCCGTCCGCCGCCGCCGCCACCGTTCCGGAATACAACACGTTGATGCTCACGTTCGCGCCGTCGTTGATCCCGGAAACCAGCAAATCGGGTTTGTGACCGATCAATTCCTGAATCGCCAGTTTCACGCAATCCGCCGGATGCCCCTCCACCCCGTAACCGTGAAACTCGTTGCGCACATGGACCTTGGAAACGGGTATCGGCTTGCGAACGGTGACGCCGTGACTCGACGCCGATTGCCCGAACTCCGGCGCTACGACGATCACCTCACCTAATCGCACCAGTTCCCGGTACATCGCCGCCAGCCCCGGCGCCAATATCCCATCGTCGTTTGTCAAGAGAATCTTCATACAACCCGATTGTAGAGCGTTGCACGCCCAAGTCAATCCGATCCGTCAATCCCTTGATTTCGTATTGATTCTCGGATGATGATATGAATCCGCGCCGTGAGGAACTGCGATACCCGTGAATTTTGTTAAATCTGTGGACCGCAAAGCGGGAGAGGAAGTCCTACCTCTTTTTTTTACGCGGGGTGTTTTTTTTCTTTTTGGGTTTAGGGGAGATTTTCTTTCGCGTTTTTTTTGCGGCCAGTCTTTTTGCGGCGAGGTTTTTCTTTTTCGCGGCCTGTTTTTGCTTGCGGAGTTCGATCTTCAGGGCGATCGCCTTTTTGTGGTCGCGTTCTTTTTCCTTTTTGGCGTGAAGTCGTTCGCGTTCCTTCTGCCGATGGATTCGATCGCGTTCTTTTTGCAGGCGGGCGCGTTCTCGCAGGCGAAGCTTCTGCGCGGCGAGTTTTTGCTTGAAGGCGAGGAGTTTCGTCTTTTCCCGTTCTTTTTGTTTTCGGATTTGCTCGGCTTCGCGTGCTTCCACTTTGGCGCGCCGCTGGGACTCGATTTGCTCCCTGCGCTTCATTTCCTCCCATTTGGGTTGCGGGATCATCGTATTGACGGGGTAAATTCTTAGATCGGCGTAGTACCCCTGGTTTTTGTAGTTGATGAGAGCTTCTTCGGCATCCTTGCGTTCGATGGTCTGGCGGAGGATGACATTGTAGCCGTCGGAATGCGTGACCAGCTTCCACTTGAAAGGAGGGGGTTCCTTTGCGGAGGCTCCGCGATTTTGAAAAGCACCTTCGTGGGATTGGCTACCAGGCGCCGGCGGAGTAGCTGCTGCCGGAGCATCATCGGTTTTTCCGGAAGGTTTCTTTTTGGTCATAAACCCGCTCTCGTGCGTAAGTCATTTACTCAAAACGGCTTGCAGCAACAATGGGTAAGATAGACTGATCCCCACAGTTCCCAGTACCTATGATAAAACCACAGTTGAATTTTTGTCAACATCAGACCACGATTTTTCGGATGAAATCTGACATATTTGTTTCGACGGGATCGACAGGAAGTTCACATTACTGAAGGTTCTTGCGGGACGATTCCGCCGATATCCGATTCCCCGGTTTCCAGATCGAAAGGAGGATTCCGGTGAGAAGGATGAAGCAAACGATGGCCAAAGAGGAAGCCGTGGAGATAGGGCAAAACGGTTCGAGGAGCATTTTGGACCCGACAAAAAGCAGGAGAACGATCACGCTGGTTTTGAGGTATCGGAACTGAGACATCATATTGGCGAGTACGAAGTACAACGATCGCAGTCCCATGATGGCGAACACGTTAGAGGTGAAGACGATAAACGGATTGCGTGTGACGGCGAAGACCGCCGGAATCGAATCCACGGCAAAAAGGACATCGGTGCTCTCGATGACCAGAAGGACGAGGAACATGGGTGTGATCATGAGTCGTCCGTTGAATCGTGTGAAAAACCGGACGCCGTCATAGTGGGGGCTGACCGGAGCAAACTTCCGGGCGAGTCTGACGAGGGGGTTTTTTTCGGGTTCGATCTGCTTTTCTTTGAGAAACAGAAGCCGAAGGGCGGTGGCGATCAGTAGCAATCCGAAGACATAGAGAATCCAGTCGAATCGACTGATCAGGGTGGCTCCGACGAAGATCATGATTCCCCGAAGGATTAGCGCTCCGAGGATACCCCAAAACAACACGCGATGCTGGTACTGCATGGGGATCTGGAAATAACTGAAAATGACGGCAAAAACAAACAGGTTGTCGCAGCTGAGGGACCATTCGATGATGTAACCCGTCAGGGCCTGCATCATGGCCTGATAACCAGTGAGCGAAGGGCCGATGCCGGTTCCGATTCCCCACAGGCGATGCTCGAAGAGGAAGTAGATGCAGGCATTGAAGATCAGGGAGAGCGAGACCCAGAAAGCGGTCCAGCCGAGTGCTTGGCGCGTGCTGATCGGGTGGACCTTGCGATTTAAGACGCACAAATCGAGCGCCAACAGGGCGAGAACCAGAAGGATAAAACCAACCCAAACCCAGACGGTCATGGTGGGGCATGAACTCCAAAATAACATCGCGCCGGCGAATATATGCGCCGGAAATTTCGAGCAAGCTCAGAAGATAATGCATCATAACAGAATGCGCTTTACCGTCAAAAAAGTGGTCGGCGGGTCGTGGTAGAGGGTAATGTTTGTGCACAGAAGACGGGTCGATGGACGGGTTTGGGCGGACCTGCTATATTGAGCGCGGTTTATCAGAAGGGAGGTTGCCTTATGGCCCTCGTACCGATGCGTAAATTGCTGGATCATGCGGCGGAACACAACTATGGATTGGCGGCATTGAACGTCAACAACATGGAGCAGATTCAGGCGATCATGGCGGCTGCCGAGGAGACGGATTCGCCGGTTATTATTCAGGCTTCCCGCGGGGCGCGGGAGTATTCGCAGGATGCGTATCTGCGCCATTTGATGTTGGCGGCTGCGGAATTGCATCCGAGGATTCCGGTGGTGATGCATCTGGACCACGGAAATTCCCCCGAAACGTGCTTCAGCGCCATTCGTCAGGGATTCACGTCGGTAATGATGGATGGATCGCTGATGGAGGACGGCAAAACACCCTCCACGTTTGATTACAACGTGAAAGCGACCAAACATGTGGTGGAAGTGGCGCATGCGATGGGAGTGACGGTCGAAGGGGAATTGGGATGTTTGGGCGGGATCGAAGACGGTCACGGAGCCGGTTTTTCGGCCGACGAGGCCCGAAAGCATTTGACCGATCCGTCGCAGGCGGCAGAGTTCGTCGCACAGACGGGCGTGGATGCGCTCGCAGTTGCGATCGGGACGAGCCACGGCGCATACAAGTTCAAACACAAACCGACCGGTGACGTGCTGGTCATGTCGGTGATCGAGGAGATTCATCGGCGGTTGCCGAATACGCACATGGTGATGCACGGTTCTTCGAGTGTGCCTCAGGAGTTGTTGGCGATCATTCGCGAGTACGGCGGATCGTTCTCCGAGACCTACGGAGTGCCGATCGAGGAGATTCAGCGAGGGATTCGGCACGGTGTTCGCAAGATCAACGTGGATACGGACAATCGTTTGGCGATCACGGGTGCGATTCGCAAAATTTTTGCGACGAAGAAGGAAGAATTCGATCCTCGCAAGTATATGGGACCGGCGCGAGACGCGATGAAGGAAGTCTGCAAGGCGCGCATGATCGCGTTTGGTCAGGCGGGTTGGGCATCGAAAATCAAAATATAAAAAGAAGCTCAGGGGTTTAAGAGTTTAGGAGTTCAGGAGTTGAAGAGTTCAAGAGTTTGGGAGTTGCCAGGTTCAGGAGTTGTGGAATGACTGATGAGGAAGTGGCATTGAAAGATGAGGAACAGGCGCCGTCGTCGGAAGAGATGACCGACGAGCAAAAGGAGATGGCCCGGCTGAAAGAGGCGGTTCGCGTTCAGATCGAAGAGGTGGGCACCCTCCGGAAAAAGCTGACGATCACGGTTCCGAAAGAAACGATCGCCGAGCGGCGCAGCGAGCAGTTCAACGAGATCAAAAAGGATTCGGTGGTTCCGGGTTTTCGCCGAGGTCGCGCGCCGATGCGATTGATCGAGAAGCGATTCGGGCCGGATGTGAATCTTCAGTTGTCTTCGCAGCTGCTGAGCAGCAGTTATCTGGCCGCCGTCGAAAAGGAGAGCATCAAAGCCATCGGGGATCCGTTGATCTGGGTAAAAGACAAGAAAGCGGAGGCGGAGGCGGATGCCGCTGAGAAACTGGTTTCAGTGGAAGAGGCTTTTGATTGCGTGGTGATTTCCCCGGACGGGGATTTTACCTACAGTTGCGAAATCGAAGTGCGTCCGGAATTCGAACTTCCCGCACTGGAGGAGGTTTCGCTCGATCCGCCGAACATCGTGGTATCCGACGAGGATGTTCGACAATATCTCGACCGCCTGCGAATGATGCGAGGACATTTCGAGCCGGTTCCCGGTGAACCGGTTCAGGACGATGATCTGGTTAGCGGTTCGCTGAAAATCACAGTCGGTAATGAGGTCTTGCTGGAGGAGGAAAACTGTCAGTTGGCGGCCCGTCCGACGCGTTATTCGGGCATCGTGATGGAGGATTTCGGGAAGGTCGTCCACGGCGCGCGGACTGGGGACAAGAAATCGTTTTCAATAACGATTCCCGATGATTACACCAATGAAGCGGTTCGATCCCAGGGTGCCGCCGTGGAGTTTCAGGTTCAGGAGATCAAACGTTTGCGGTTGCCGGAAGTGGACGAAGCGTTTCTCAAGACGCTTGGTTTCTCGTCGCAGCCGGAGTTGGAGAAGTGGCTTCGGATGGATCTGGAGTCGCGCCGGAGCGAAGAAGTCAAGCGCGGTCTGAAGGATCAGGTGTCCAAATACCTGATTGGGCAGACGGCGGTGGATTTGCCGGAGAATTTATCGCAGCGTCAGGCGGATCGAATCGCGTCGCGGCGGATGCTCGAAATGTCTCAGCGAGGAATTCCGGAGTCCGAAATCGTGAAGCATCTGGACGAAATTCGCGCCGGGGCCCAAACCGATGCGGTGGGGGACTTGAAGCTGCAATTCGTCTTCGAGAAGATTGCCGAGCAATGGAAGATTGAGGTCAGCGAGGATGAAATCAACGGTTACATCGCGGGAATCGCCCAGCGACAGAATCGGCGGTTCGATCGGGTACGGGATGATCTGATTCGGACCAAAACCATCGCGTCGTTGTATGTGTTTGTTCGTGATGAAAAGATCGTCGATCGGATCATTGAAAAGGCGAAAATGACGGAATCCTCCAAACCATCCCCGAAGAAGTAGTCCGGGGACGGATTTCGTATTGTGGCGGTTTGGGATGCATCTCGTTTGAGGTTGAGGTGAATCGATGCCGGAAAAGGTGATTGAGATTTTGAATCAGATGCAGGCGGGCGGCGGGGGAGGCATGCAGCGATACCGTGAGATGTCCATCGAGGACCTGCTGCTGGAAAACCGGATTATTTTTCTGGCGGGTCCGATCAACGAGCGAACCGCCAGCATGGTAATCATGCGGTTGTTGTATTTGCAGTCGCTGCGTCGGGAGCAGGACATCAATTTGTACATCAACTCCCCAGGGGGGCTGGTGGGTCAGACGCTGGCGATTTACGACACGATGCGTTTTCTGGGTTGCAACATTGCGACGTATGTGATCGGTGAGGCGTGCAGCGGTGCGGCGATTCTTTTGGCGGCGGGTACTCGCGGCAAGCGTTACGGTTTGCCCAATGCCAAGGTTATGATGCATCAACCGTACGGCGGCATCACGGGTCAGGCGGAAGACATTCGGATTCAGGCGGAGGAAGTCCTGAAGGACAAAAAGAATCTGGCCAATATTCTGGCGCATCACACCGGACAAGCGATCGAGAAGATCATGGATGAGACCGAGCGTGATCGCTATATGACGGTTCAGGAGGCGAAGGAATACGGAGTCATTGATGAGATTTTGACGGCGTCAAAGTAGATTGCGGATTTGGAATTTCGGATTGCGGAATGGAAGATGGGTTTCCGCGAGCAAGGAAGTTTCGGCATGGTGGTGTACAACAATTCTCTGATACCAATCGTGATTGAGAAGGAAGGTCGGGGCGAGCGGG
>CAIVHJ010000218.1 GCA_903905665.1 uncultured Phycisphaerales bacterium | reverse complement strand
GTAACGCCAAGCCGCGAAGATAATAATATCGCGCGCTATTCCTGTCTTGTTCGATCGCTCGCGCAAAAGCATTTTCAGCCTGCACATATTCCTGCTCACCCAGCATCACGATCCCCAGATTGATCCACGCTTTGCTGAATTTCGGATTCAACGCCACCGCCCGGCGATAGTATTCGACCGCGCGTGCGGGATCGCCCAACCCAAGCCAACAATTTCCAAGCATGTTGGATATGTCGGGATTGCTCGGCTCCTGCACCAGCGCCTTTTCGTATTCCACCCTCGCTTCGTCAGGCCGACCCAGTTTCAGCAATGCCGATCCGAGATTGTAACGATCCGCCACACGGGTCGAATCTTCCTGAAGCGCCTGTCGATAATAATGAACAGCGGACTCAAACTGATTTTGTTGAACCTGGGCATACGCGAGAATGCTTGCTTGCCTCGCCATGTCCACCGCCCGAACGTTCCACCAACTGGAGTTGGAAATCGCCAAACCCACCAGCACGACCGGAACCAAAACCTTAAACCGTGCATGTTCACGCCGGCGAATCATGTCATAAATCCCGACCGCCATCGCTGCGGCAAAAGGGATGAGCAGCGGAACGACCGGAATCCGAAATCGCCCGTTCACGAAAAACATGATTACCGACAGTGAATACACCACTGCGCACGCGCGGAGCAGCATGACATTTCGATGATTTTCGGCGCGGAGAAACAACCCCACCAGCGCCAGTGGAATCATGACGCCGAACGGAAATGCCGGTACGCCATCCCACGTCAGCACCCAAAAAATCCAAGACCAAAGCCGGTCCAAATACATCGATCGGTTCGATTCAATCTCAAAACCGTTGAGAAAGTAGTAGATTTTCTTTACAAGCAGAAACGTCGCCGACGCCGGTTGCTCCAGCCAATAGACCACCCCACGCTGAAACCAGTACCGCGAAACTTCGCCGTCGCTGAGCGATTTCCCCGTAACCCGTTCGGCTTCCTGCTTCGAACTCACCCATACGTTGTCTGCGTACTGATCGGCGAACGGAGTGAACGCCCCTGGTGCGACCGCCGTTTTGCCGTCGGCATTCGAATTGTTCCCGATCCAAAAATTGATCCCCCCCTGCGTGGAAATCAACACCCACTCGCCGCCGGTTATAACGTTGTGCAACGTCACCGGCGCAATAGGAATCACGACACCCAGACCGATCCAACATAAGTCGATGAGTTTTCTACGCTGGGATCGAAGCGGATGCTTGGCGACCAGCCACCACACCAACACCGCCGGCACGATCAGCAGTACATTCGGCCGGGTAATGGCGCCCAATCCCAGCAACAAACCACCCACCCACAATTTCCAGCCTCGCGGCGTTTCACCGGCTGATATAAAAACCCACGTCCCCGCCAACATCAAAAAAATCAGCAGCGATTCCAACAGCAACTCATTCTCAAAATACATCAACGGGCCATACAACGCGGCGATGATCCCGGAAATCATCGCGACACGTTGATTCCACGTCCGCCGCGCTATGGAATACACCAGCAGGCAACTCAACGCTCCCAGCAGATGTTGCGCGATTTTGGCGCCTGTGAAACTACTTCCGCTCAGCCGATACAAACCCGCCAACACGAATGGATAAAACGGCGCGCGAAAAAACGGCCGATTCTCCGTCCATTGTCCCCCCGCGATTCTCTGGGCCCACTCGGCATGCCACTGCGTATCAACATAGTAAGCCCGGTAAAGCGGACTCGAAGTCGTTTGCACCATGTAGATCAGGCGCACCCCGACCGCCAAAACAAAAATCAGCGATACCACCACTACGGGTCTTGAGAGAATTCTTCTCACGGTTGTCTCCGAAGGTGCGGCATTTTAACGTATTTTCATCACCGCGGGGGGATGGGACCACTGGTTCGTACAACGGGGAATCAAAAATGAAAAACCCCGCTCATCCAAAAGAATGAACGGGGTTGGCCGGAAAAACGATCAGAGGGACCGGCACACTGGTTATATCGCCGGATGAGACTCAATCCAATACCGGATCGTTGATGAGCGCGTCGTGAAGCTTAACTAGTGCCGACTTCTGAATCTGTCGCACACGCTCCTTGCTGATTTTCATTTTTGCTCCAACCGATTTCAGCGTCGCTTTGTGCCGATTTTGCTCCAGGGGAAACCGCTGGTCCAAAACAAATCGCTCGGTTTCGCTCAAGTCCGTCCGTTTGTCCTGCAACGCCAACACCAATCGCTCACTGTAAATATCCAGCGAGCGATCCGGTTCCGGTTCCTTTCGAATCGCCGGTTCCAGCTCCGGCTCAAAACTGTTCATCCACAACTGACGCCGCTTGCTCTGCATCACCGCCACACGCGAAAACGCTCGTAAAATCGAGTTGCACGCATACGTGCTGAACCGGTATCCGCTCCAGGGATTATAGGTGTCCAGAGCGCGAAGCAACGCCATCAATCCTTCGCTCCGAAGCTCCTCAAATTCAACATTGGTAAAACGATTCCTCGATAACAGATCAAACACCAACCCCATATTGTCATTCACCAGTTGATCGCGGATCGACGTGTATTGCTTATAAAGCTCCAGATACTGTTTTTGTTCGTCCGGACTGAGGTTCTCGAGCCGATCCCACATCTTGCTCATCAGGTATCCACAACAATGCATCTGCTTGAAAAGGATCAACTCATCAGCAAAAGGCCTTCGACCTTTTTTAGGTTCCTCGATACTGCTGTCGATAATCCGGCCCCGGCTGTATTTGTTCCGCAACTCCTGATGCCCGATGAACCGGGGAGGTTGAGGTAACTCCGCAGCCACAAAATAACTGCGCTCTCTGATTTTTCTGTTCGGTGCTACCATGATTTCACTCCTTCATTTCCTCGCGGGAGTCCCGTCCTCTGTGTTCTACTCTCAACCGATGAAAGTAGGCGGTCGGTCACTCACAACGCCAAATCAGCACTTAAATAGTACCACATTCCCTGGAAAAATAAAGGACTAATTTGATATTATTTTATCTCGTTGCTCCACAATGCATTATGATCGTGACGCTGTAGGTTATTGGACTTCGAGTAGCAGAGCCAGTCGGTTTGACATCAAATGTTTCTCACGAACGAGCAGATGGGCGGCTTGCATCTGACGCGGGATGGACGATCTGTTTTTGAGCATTGATCGCACGCCTTCAAGGCATTTTCCGACCGAAGTACATGCCGGAATGAGAGACCAAACGTCTGGAAGAGTGAGCGCTTCATTCGCGTGTGAATCCGCATCCTGCAACCTGAACACGATGGCTTGAGAGGCGAGCGCGTTGAGCAACTGCTGCTCATGAACTTCATCGTTTCGAAGGTGGATCACCACGGTGGAGGAATTGTAAATCTGATTTTCAATTTCAGGAGTTGGTGCGGGATAACAGGGAACCTTTTGGAGCATTTCCTCGTGGAAATTCCAGTGATGTCCCCACAAGCCCACCTTCAAGCCTCTCTGAGTGAGACTTCGCGCAATCTCGATGGCCATCAGGGTCGGCGCCAGTCGCTCCGAAATGATAGAGATCAGATTGTGTCGGATTTCGGGAGCGTCAAAATGGACATGGGCCTCGCGGCAAGCCTGTTCCAAAACCGACTCGGCAGATGAATGTGTGTGGCACCGGAATTGGGAGCGGAGCAAGCGCAGCAGGATGTCAAACATCTCTTGATGCGTCGTCAGATTCAAACCAATCGCCTTGGCTTGTAGCGGATAAGCATCGAGCACAATCACGGCATCGCACGTTTTGTTGGAGGGGATAGGATCTGGATGAAACACCGAGACGTCGGCTGCCGGGGGAAGGAGCGTCATGGGCGACGACGGAGATTTCTCCTTCAATCGTTGAATCATTGCTGAATCACGAACATATAAAACTTCGCACGAAGAGATGTGGTGAAACAAGGAGACACGATCGGCAGAGGAGGACACGCACCAGCTGGCGCAGTGCGGAACCGCCTCTACAAGTTGATTCAATTCCCCGCGAACCTGATTGAGCAAAATGACCGATTGGGGGCGGTTTTCGAGCAGAAAACGGGCCACCGACAAAAACGACATCTGTGCAGGACGATCCGCCAAATGAATCGTGGGATGCAAGTCTAACTTCCGGGCCGCGGCGGCCAGGGCTGCGGCGGTGGACGATAATTGCGGATCGGGAATCAGACTGACAATCGATACGTTCCGGTGGTTCGGTGTGAAAGCACGAAGTTGCGGTTGCAGCGCGCGGAGTTCGGTCAGCAAAAATTCACCATGCTGATTGGCTGCGGTTTCAAGGGCCGCTTGAAGTTGATTAGCCATCGCCGAATCGAGAAACGGCGGGATCGGCATTTTCATCGGCGGCAGGTGCGTCGGGCAGGTCTGGAAGCACTCCACCAGCGCCGTCAGCGGATCAGGTCCGACGGCCAAAATCAAACGGCCCCGCGAAATCGCATCGCTGAAACCATGCAACCGTAACGCGAGCACGACAACCAGCGGATCGGGATCATACGTGAACACCGCCTGATGAAATCCAATCCGCTCCAGCAGGTGACGAATTTCCCAGCCGTGACCGATGCTTGGTACCAGCAGGTTGGTCGAACCCGTCTCATATTGCCTCACGATTTCCACACTGCTGACGCTTGGCATCGAACTGTGACCAAGCCATATCCGACGACCGGTTGTATCGAGCAAGCGAAATGTCGGCGTTCCGTCCCGGCCCAATACCGGAATAACCGTGTCGGGTATCGGCAATGATCGAAAAAGTTCCACCAGTTTGGGTTGATGCGCCGATAACGCGTCGAGATTCTTGGTGAAGCATTCGGCATTCGTATGAAGATCATTTTCAGAGGTCATAGTGAACGATAGGCTACCTTCGACCACCCCGATCTGAAAGGGTGTCTTGGCCAAGTCCGTCGGGGAATTCCTTTTCGCATGGACGAAATGCAAGACGGGATGGATTCGGTTGGCGGTCCCAGACCCTCATCGCGTTCTAACATCAGTATTTTCAGAAGGTTACAAGATTGTACGCTCGCCAAACTGCACGCAGCCTCAGACCAAGTCGGTCTCCCAAAGTGCCGATAAACACGTGAGGTCTCCAGCCTCCGAGTGATTCATTTGGGGGCGTAATCTAAGGAGCGACGATCCCGGTGCATTCCACAACCGTCAAACAGTCTCCGTTGTTCTGCCCTGCCTCAACAGCGATTGAACATGATCCCAGGCAAGAGGAGCCGGCTCCTGTCTGTTCATTTCCGATGCCCTCACACCTTCCATTCACCGTTCTGGACACCGTCGAATCGATCAACTCGGCAGCTTGGGTGTGGGACGATTTGTGGGAGCGCTACGGATACCAATCCACCGAATCGTTTCGTGAGCGATTTGTCACCGAAATTCAGAATTCAGTCACTCCCGTGAAGCCTCATGTCGTTTTATTCGGTGAGACATCAGCACCACGCGCGATTC
>CAIVHJ010000217.1 GCA_903905665.1 uncultured Phycisphaerales bacterium | reverse complement strand
GGTGGAGGAGTCGAATCTGAGCAGACTGGGTCTGGACAAGCCGTCGGCGGTGATCACGCTGACGATCGAAGGGGTTCCCATCGTCAAGCCGCTGGAAGGAGACGAGACGGCGGAGATGTCGGAGGAGCCGGGTCCGAACGAAGTGATTCAGATCAGGTTCGGACAGTTCGAGGGTCATGATTTTGCGTATCGTCAGGACCAGCCGAAACACTATGAAGTAGCCAAGGAAGTCTATGATGCGATGATGGCGGAAGTATTGCCGGACAAGGTTTGGACGTATGAACCGAGCAAGGTCAAATCGTTCAGTACGACGACGCAGGGCAAAACGGCGGGCTTCGTGAAAGAGGGCGACCGGTGGCATTATTCGCTGGATCCGGATATTCCGGTGGACAAAACATTGATCGAGACGCGCCTTTCGCAACTTCGAACGATCACCACGCCGCGTTTTGTGGAGTATCACACGCTCAAACCTTCGGACTACGGGTTGGATAATCCGGATTATCGAATTCGACTGGAATTCGAGGACGGGTCGGCCAAAGAACTGCTGGTCAAGGCCATCAAGGAGCAGAGCGGAAAATTCTATGCCGCCGTGAGCGGGGAAACTCGTGTGTTTATTTTGCCGCAAAGCAGCGTCGATCTGGGGACGATCAAGTTGCAGGATTTCGAGCCGACCGCCGAGAAGAAAGAAGCCGCTCCGAAGCCGCCGCCTCGCGTCGTTCCGCCCAAGCGTCCGTGAACACGGCGTCCCTTGTTGCAGAATATCGAGACCGTCTCGCGGAATCAGTGAGCGTTGTTGATTCCGGAGATGACGGTGGAGAGTCTGAGGATGGGCAGGAGCATGGCGATGACGGCACCGCCGATCAGAATTCCCATGACGACAACAAGCATCGGTTCGATGAGCTGGGTGACGCTGCTGATTTCGTGGCGGAGGTCCTGATCGCAAAAATCGGCCACGCGGTTCATGACGGGTCCCATTTGGCCGGAACGTTCGCCCGCCAGCACCATTTGCACGACGGAATGGGGGAACAAGGCGGAACCCCGCAAGCTGTCGCTCAGCAGGTTTCCTTTCTGTAGCCGTTCATAAACACGATCGAAGACCGCCTCGTAAAAATGATTTTCGACGGTGTTTTGCGCGATGGTGATGGTATCGAGCATGGAGACGCCGGAATCAATGAGGGTTCCCATGGTGCGCATGCAGCGGGAGAGGCAGGATTTGCGGTACATGGGGCCGACGATGGGAAGATGGATTTTGAGCCACGAAAGCATTTTGTAACCGGTGGGGGTACGAAGGAACCGCATCAACAAAAAGATGCCTGCTGCCGTTGCGAGGAGGATCCAAAACCAGTTCGTCGCCAGGAAGTGGCTGATGGTGATCAACACTTTGGTGGGGACGGGGAGTTCGACCCGGCGCTGTTCGTAGATTTTGGTGAAGCGAGGCATCAGAACAGTGAGGATGCCGATCATGACGGTGACACAAAGACCGAGCATGACGGCGGGATAGGTGACGGCGCGGATGACGCGTTTTCGGGTTTCCCTCTGGTTGGTCATATAGAGGGCGACGCGTTGGAGCATGGTACCGAGGAGTCCGGAGGCTTCGGACGCACGGATGATGCTGCAAAAAAATCTTGGGAAGACTCGCGGATGATGTTCGAGCGCGGCGGAGAAGGCCTGCCCGGCGCGGATTCTTTCGATCACATCGGTGACGATGTCTCGAAAGCGCCCGGTGGGTTCGTCTTCGATGGTGGCCTGAAGGGCGTCGGCAAGAGGGACGCCGGTATCGACCATGACGGAGAGTTGATTGGCGAAGAAGATGACCTGATCGCTTCGGATTCGTCCCCCACGGGAGCGAGTCTGAGTGGCGGCGGGTGATTGACTCTCCAGTCCCTGGATGAGTCGGACGATGAATTTCCCTTCTTTTCGGAGCAGCCGTGCGGCTTCGACGCGCGTATTGGCGACGATCTCGCCCGTAATGGCGAGTCCGGATTCATCTCGCGCGGCGTATTCATAACGAGGCACGTTTCAACTCCTCTGGTTGACGGCGCCGACC
>CAIVHJ010000216.1 GCA_903905665.1 uncultured Phycisphaerales bacterium | reverse complement strand
CGCATGGGCAAGGCGCTGCGCGACGGTTATCGGGACAAAGCGTTTCTGATGACCAAGATCGACGGCAGGTTGAAAAAGGAGGCCTCGAGACAGCTTGAAGAATCTCTCAGGCGCCTCCAGGTAGACATGATCGATCTCGTCCAACATCATGAGATCCTGCGATACGAGGACCCGCATAGGATTTTCGACGAAGAAGGGGCTCACGCAGCGCTCCTGGAGGCCAGAGAAGCCGGCAAACTCCGCTATGTCGGATTTACAGGGCACAAGGACCCGCGTATTCACTTGTATATGCTCGAGGTTGCGGAGGATTTAGGATTCAAGTTCGATGCGGTACAGATGCCTCTCAACGTAATGGACGCGCACTACCGGAGTTTCGCGGACATGGTGTTGCCGGAGTTGGTCAGGCAACACATAGGCGTCCTCGGAATGAAGAGTATGGCGAATGGAATTATTTTGAAATCGAATACGGTGACACCGATTGAATGTCTGCACTACGCGTTGAATCTGCCGACATCGGTCGTCATAACCGGGATGGAGAGCATGGAAAATCTCGACCAGGCGTTCGAAGCCGCGCGGACGTTCCGCCCCATGAGCAAAGAGGAGGTACGATCGCTAGTAGCGAAAACAGTGCATGCGGCATCGCGTGGCGAGTTTGAGCCGTTCAAGACAACATCTATCTTCGATGGCACCGCCTGGACCCCGGAATGGTTGGGAGACGAGCCTCAGCGCGTGCAGGAATTAATGCCGGAGTAATAACGTAGACGTTGTATGTAACTGATTGGTATGCAGAAAGGTGTAGCACGAATATTCTGTCAATTATTTCCGGGCGGATTTCTTTTGATTTTGCCGGATGCCAGGTAATCAGACACGACCTCCAGTAAATTCCTCGAATAATCTCAGCCGTTCGGCGTTGAGGACGATCACGCCGCTGTCGTCCATCGCGCGCCCCCTCACCGCAAACGGTCCGGCTGTTTTTAACAGGTGCCCGTAGCGGTGGTACGCGCGCGGGAAGAGCACCACCTCGAAGAGATCGGTCGTATCCTCCATCGTGATGAACCGCATGTACTCGCCACGGGATGTGTGCACCCGCTTCGTACAGACGAGCCAGCCGACGAGCTCCACTTGTTCGCCGGCGTGCCGTTCGAGTTCGTCCGCCCGGATAGATACGATACGGCGAACCTGAGGGTCGGTGAGCCGGCGAGTCGGAGCATTCGCGAAGCCGGGAAGGCTGATATCCTTCGCGAACAATGTGAGCGGGTGACACGATGCGTGCACGCCGAGGATTTTGCGCTCAAGGGAAAGTTTTGTTTGCTCGTCATAATCGGGGACGCGAGGGACAATGTTGCGTGACGGCGTGACGGCGTGTGGGCGTGTCGGCGTATCGAGATAACAGCGTGACGGCGTGTCGGGGTAATGGAGTAACGGCGAGTGGTCAAGAGGGAGGGGGAGCGTATCGGCGTGTCGGCGTACCGGGGTATCGGAACAACGGCATGACGGGCGGAAGAGATGGAGTTTCCAGAGGAGTTCAGGTCTGGAGAGTTCGAAAGAATCGAAAGCGCCGCACAGTATTAAATTTTCCTCTTCTCCGCGATTT
>CAIVHJ010000215.1 GCA_903905665.1 uncultured Phycisphaerales bacterium | reverse complement strand
GTGACCCCGATGATGCGGAGTTTTCTTTGTTGTTGAATTTCTGTCAGACCGTAAAACCCGGCGGCGATTTTCGCCAAATCCCGCGCGCTGTTTTCGACCACGATATTGGGAACCCGTGCGTCCCCCACTGATGCATCACTCAGCACTACCGCCACGGCGCCTCGATCCACCGCAGAACGGATAAAGCGATGACCGTCCTGCTTGTCCCCTTTGACCGCCACGAACAAACTTCCCGGCCGAATTTTTCGCGAGTCGTCGGTCACATCTTGAACAAGAACTGTGTCGGCAGGAATCGGCGCCGCTGATCGGACCTCGGCGATAGCAAGAAGTTCGCCAAGGAGTCGCGCCCTGGGCTGGAAGGAATCGGCATTCATAACGTCATCCATGACATGAACCAGCAACCATAATTCATGAGGCAAAAAACGAAAATGTCCCTTATCACACGCTCTCTGTATTCTGCATCATGCTTCATGCCATTGTACCGCCGGTGGTTCGGTCTTCAATCATGAAATTCATCAGCAAAACGTAAAAAAACACGGCCCGGGGTCGCCACGCCACACACGCTTCAAACCCCCGGGCCGAGCTGGGAACATCTAATTATTGCTTGCACGAAGCATCTGCATGACACCACGCATGAGTGGTGCTCAACACACAATCCTCTAATCCGATGGAATCCCGGGGCTGGATACTTGTGCCATCCGCTGCGATTCTTGAATTTTGTCTGGTGGAACATCCAGATACGTCAGCGTTTTGAACAGCACCTCTTTCACCGCCGGTCCCGATACCATTCCTCCGTAGTATCCGATCGACTTTTTCGGCCGTCGTACCATGATGATCACCGCCACTTGCGGATTTTCGGCGGGAGCAGCACCCATGAATGTGCTCACGTAGGCATCCGGTTCGTACCCATGATGTCCGTAGCGCGGAATCTGGGCGGTCCCTGTTTTTCCCAGAACCTGATATTGCGCCAATTTCACGTCGTGAGGACTGTCGTTCACCATTCGAACCATCGCACGTTGAGCCACGCTTCGGGCGACGTCTTTTGCCACCGTCTGACGAATCACGTTGGTTGCGCCATTGGGCGATGTTTCCTCCCCAACCGGGTCCAGAATTTTCTGAACGACAAAAGGACGCCGATATTCCCCGTTGTTGGACAGCGCCGATAACCCCGTCGCCAGTTGAATCGGCGTGATCGCAATTTCCTGCCCCATCGGAACCGATGTTGTGGACAGCTGGCTCCACTTCTTGAGCGGCAGCACAATTCCCCGATCCTCACCGGGAAGATCAATACCTGTTTTGTGACCAAAACCATAGGCATCCAGATACTTATGAAGTCGCTGATTCCCCAGCCGCATCCCCAGATGCGCCATTCCAATGTTGCTGCTTTTGACCAAAATTTCTTCTACGGTCAACGTGCCGTAGGGGTGCGCGTCGCGGAGCACACGGTGTGGGAATGAGGCCGTGCCGTTTCCGCAAAAGATCGGCTCGTCCAGATTAGCCACTTTTTCCGCCAGCGCGCCGGACATAATAAACGGCTTGAAACAGCTTCCGGGTTCGACGGGGTCCGTCAGGCAGCGATTCCGCCTGACGTTCGCAGGAAAATCCTGATAGCGATTCAGGTCGAACGTGGGGAAGCATCCCATAGCGAGGACCGCACCGGTTTGAGGATTCATCACGACGCCGACGGCGCTTTCAGCTGAATATTTCTCGACCGCCTTCTCCATCGCCTCTTCAAGAAAACCCTGGATCACAATATCGAGCGTCAAGACCAGATGATTTCCATCCAAAGGTTCGACGACGTCCTCTTCGGTGTTCCAAAGCGGCCGACGATGAACGTCGCACGTGGTTGCGTATCGGCCAGCCTTGCCCGACAAATTGTTGTTGTACTGAAGCTCCACTCCCTCCAGTCCCTGCCCATCGCTGTTGACAAAACCCAGCACGTGAGCCGCCAGCGATCCGTTCGGATAATAACGAAACGGTTCGTTGACCAGCCCGACACCGGGCAGACGCAATGCCTCGATCGCCTGTCCCTGCTCGGAGGTCATCCTTCGCGCCAACCATACGAACCGGGATTCGGATCGTTTCTCAATTTTCTGGTGCAGTTCGCTGGTATTGGTTTGCAGGACAGGGGCTAGCGCATCGCATACGGTGCGAAGCTCTTCATCCTCCAGCAAACCCGGATCAACATATACGCTCGGACGATCCTCGCTGCCAGCCAAGATGCGCCCTTGGCGGTCGAGAATCAGTCCCCGACGGGCCGGGATCGCAATCGTACGTGTTTGCTGTGCATCACGATACGCGATCAGCGACGGACGCATCACCTGATGAATGTAATACAATCTCCCCGCCAGCAATCCAAAGCAAACCAGCAGCAGGGATCCCCACAGAAAACCCCAGCGGTGAATTCGTTTCGTTGTCGCGCCATCACAATGCACGTTTCACGCTTCATTCTTCGCTATTCATTCCCCATCGCCACCGCCGTGGGATGGTTCATCAATCCCGCATACACATCGGAAGACATCACCTGGAGTCCCAAACGTTCAATTCGGTCTTTGATCTGCTGCGGAGACCTCAACCGGGCGAGTTGCATTTGTTCTCGCTGCGTTTCGCGTACGAGCGCAATCTCCTCAAGCCTCAACCGCTGAATTCGGGAAACGGCGGCGACTTGTTCATGGCGCACCGCCACCAGCGCCATTGCGGCGGCGCCCATCACCAGCAACAAAATAGTAATTCTCAAACCGGTCACAGGATTGATTTTTCAAGTCGTCGCGTCGGTCGGGATCTTAATACGCACTCCCGGTCGGATTTTCGTCGGATCCGGGAATTTATCCTTGTTGATATCGTGTATTTCTTTCCAGCGTTTTTCTGATCCCAGTTGTTCCTTGGCGATTTTGGCCAACGTGTCGGTCGGCTTGACCTGATACCAGACCCACTTCTCATCGGCGGGGTTGGATGATTTGTCTTTCGGCGTTTCGATCCTCTTGTCCTTCTTGTCACCCTTGTTGACGGGTTTGTTCGCACTGACCGAACGCTCGTTCAATTCCGTGGTCGCGGCATCGATGGTCACCGGATTCTTCCCGGAGGACGCAAGCGCCTCCAATATACCCGCCGTTTTGTCCTTCGGGTCGGATTTGCGTGTCTTGCCCGATTTAGCGGGAACCGCCGTTGCAGGAGGTTCGTCCACGGGGATTTCCAGTTTCTGGCCTACCTGCAGGGTCGCGTTCTTGTCCTTGATCGCCGTGGAATTGGCTTTGAGGATTCGTTCGATGTTTTGGGGCGAGGCCGTCCCATAAAACTTCTGCGCGATCCGGGTCAGATTGTCGCTCTTGCTCACGACGTAGGTTTGAGTAGAAGTCGCTGACTTTGAATCGGACGCAGATGTCGCAACAGGAGCCGCCGCAGGCGCTTCGCCGGAGTGCGAAGTCGTCTCAGCCGGCGCCCCTTCAAGCGTCGGCAATTGGAACGTATGTTTCACCGCACCGGCGGGAGACGATCCCTCCGCCGAGGGACGATTGTTAATTACGTCAGTCACCGTGGGTTGAGAAGGAGAGTGTAGAGGAGGGGGAGACTGACGCAATTGGGTATCGACCCCATTCTCAGTCGGAGCAATCACGATCGAGCTTGGAAAGGAGGGAGACTGAGAATTGGAGGCGATACTGGTATTCGCAGAAAGCGTTGGGCTGACGCTGTTCTGCGGTGATCGAGTTTCATTCGTCACGACCGATTTGGGCGCGGGATCGACGGGCGGCTTTTGGGCCAGCTTTCCCACGTCCGCCTGTTCCCCGACGCTCGGTCGCGTTTCGGTGGCAGTTGCCAAGGTATTGATTTGATGTTCCAGTGCTCGGGGATTCCCGGTATTGCTCAAAATCAACGCAAAACACAGGATAAACGCCCCGCCGATCAAAAGTCCTAGTTTGGTTTCACCCGTCACGGTTGAGTTCCTTCTCTTCCAGTGGACCTTTTGGTTGTTCACAATGAACGCTTCACACGCTCAATCACCCGCAATTTGGCGCTCCGTGCCCGCGGGTTGTTATGTCGTTCCTGCATGGATGCGACGACGGGCTTTTTCGTCAGAATCTTCGCCAGTCCTTCTTGCTGCGATCGACGAAAAGCATTCTTGACGAGTCCATCTTCGAGACTGTGAAAACTGATCACCGCCGCACGACCTCCCGGTCGGAGAACCTGCGGCAACTGATCCAATAAACCTTGAAGTACCTCCAGTTCGCGATTCACGGCGATCCGAAGCGCCATGAATGTTCGGGTGGCGGGGTGGATTTTCTCACGATGACTATCCGGTTGCTGTTCCAGCGCCCGACACACTACATTCGCCAACTCCAGTGTCCGAGTAATCCGAGCCTTGTGCCGCACCTGATGAATCGCCTTGGCGATCTTCCGGCTGAATCGCTCCTGACCAAATTCGTAAATCAAATCCGCCAAATCGCGTTCGCTCAGCCGATTCACCAGATCCGCCGCCGTCGTTGTTTCGCGATCATCCAGCCGCATGTCGAGCGGACCATCCTGCTGAAAACTGAACCCGCGCGACGAATCATCCAACTGACCGCTGCACATCCCCAGATCCGCAAGCACCACGTCCACGGCTTCGATGCCCAATTCGCAAAGTACGTCAGCGATCCGCTCAAAATTCGAGCGAACCAGGCGAATCCGGGCTGTGGCTCCCCATCGTTGTCGAGCGGCAAACAGGTTGCCTTCATCGACGTCCAGACCGATCAAAGTTCCTTCCGGCCCAATGGCTTCGAGCAGCAAAGCCGCGTGGCCTCCGTACCCGATCGTCGCATCGACCACGGTTTGACCCGCCGATGGATTCAGCAAATCCATCACCTCGCGCGCTAAAACCGGAATGTGCTCGCCGGACGATGTCATGATCGAAGTTCCTACCGGAATACCACCTCATGGAACTGACTCGCGCGTCCGCATCCATCAACTTGTCAAAGAAGAAACAAGCAGGGGGTTCCGCAATCGATCCTTGACCACGGCACTCCCCCAACGGTTCGTTACGATGCCGCCCGCAACGCAGCAATGTCACCGGTCAGATCCATAACTGCGTGTGGTGACGATTGCCAAGGCTTCGTATCCGACAACCGCGGGCCCGACTCGGCGACTCCGTTCGCTTCCGGAAACTGTCGGACCCATTCTTATGTTTTGGCAGTCCCTGCACTCCTCAATAACCCAGACCGATTCCTCCGTGAAATCGTACCCGGCGTTGCAGAAGCAGAGATTGCTCTGTTGGGTGTGGCGGGTAGGTCACAGGACCAGAGGGGTGACCTACCCCATTTCACTCGCTGCCACTCCGCGCCAATATTCACATGTCAGCCTCTGGATGAACCGTTCTCGCCGGATTCGACTTTCTTTTTGGCTGCCCGCGCCCGATGTTGAATATCCTTCCAGCGATTCCAGTTCGTCTCGACGAACTGCTCGTGATCTTTCTTGTTCCACAAATCCAGATGGTTTCCCGCTCCGGTCAAAACCACCTCACTACTCATCCCGGCGCGATCCAACATCGGTCGGGACAAGACGACGCGTCCCTGCTTGTCCATCTCCAGCCGAGAGGACATCGAATAAAACAACTGTTGAAACGTGAGGGCGTCGTCATCCGGGATCGGTTCGTGATCCATGAACCGCGCCATGGACTCGAACTCGCGTTGTGGGTACAACGATAATGTTCCCGAACGCGTGCCGGGAACAATGTAAAGAACATCACCCAGTTCTGCCGATTGCATGATCTC
>CAIVHJ010000214.1 GCA_903905665.1 uncultured Phycisphaerales bacterium | reverse complement strand
GCATCCGCCGCAGGAGGGATTCGCGTTGCTTGAGGTTTGTTGGTGTTGGATTGCTGATGCCATGACGGTGTATAGAGTGGGGGATAAAGTTCCGTTTTTCAAACATTTTTATTTAGTTCCTACGTTTTTTCCCAGACTAGTCGATCCTGAAATAGTCATAATAAATTGGCGTGCAACATATTAGGTGTTGACAAGCCGGTTATAATTTGCAAGGATTCATGGCAAAACCATGGGAGACCTTGCAAATTATGAAGCCCAAAATAACGACCGAGACCCCGATACAACTGGAATTAGAACGGCACGGAACGATTCTATCCAGGATCATCAACCAGCAACATGCCCTGGTCATATTGGCCGATCGGATTGATTGGAAACGATTCGAGGGATTATTTTCGGCGACGTTTCATCCAGGCAATGGACGTCCGGGCTTGCCGACGCGGATGATGGTAGGACTGCATTATCTAAAATACGCGTTTGATTTATCTGACGAAGATGTGTTGGCGGGGTGGACGGAGAATCCGTACTGGCAATATTTTTGTGGGGGCGTGTATTTCGAGCATAAACTACCATTAGACAGTTCATCGCTGACACGGTGGCGGGAACGGATCGCGGAGGCCGGGGCGGAGGAGTTATTAGAAGAGACGCTTCGGTGCGGCCTGGATATGAAGATGATCAAGCCGTCGAGTCTGAAACGGATCAATGTGGACACGACGGTGCAGGCGAAAAACATTCGGCATCCGACGGATGCACGTTTGTATGATCGTGCGCGGGAACGTCTGGTGAAAGAAGCGGCGAAGGCCGAGATTGCATTGCGGCAGAATTACAATCGCGTGGCGAAGCGGGCATTGCGTCGGCAAAGCGGGTATGCGAAAGCCCAACAGTTTGATCGTGCGCGGCGCGAGACGCGGAAAGTTAAGACGATATTGGGGCGGGTGGTTCGGGATATTCAGCGCAAGGCGCCGGAGCCAACTCTGAAGATGGCTGAATTATTGGCATTATCGGGACGGTTGCTGCAACAGAAACGGGACGATCATCACAAGCTGTATTCGATTCACGAGCCGCAGGTGGAGTGTTTAGCGAAAGGGAAGCCGCATAAGCCGTATGAGTTTGGCTGCAAGGTGAGTGTGAGTACGACGGCGCGAGACAACTGGGTGGTGGGAGTGATGGCGTTATCGGGGAATCCGTATGATGGGCACACGTTGGGCCAGGCACTGAAGCAAGTGGAACGGCTGACGGGGCACAAGCCGGAACAGGCGACGTGCGACTTGGGCTATCGGGGACACAAGTACGAGGGACCTTGTCGGGTAGAGATCGTGAATCGTTATCGGAAAGCGGTTCGGGAGTCCATGAGCTTCTGGCACCGGAGACGGAGTGCGATTGAACCGGTGATTGGACATATGAAAAGTGACTGTCGGATGGAACGCAACCGACTCAAAGGGGTTCTGGGCGACAAGATGAATGCGATGTTCGCGGGATGTGGGATGAATTTCCGAAAGTTGCTGAGGAAACTCAGCCAACTTTTTTTACGTTTATTTTTCGAGGCGTTGAATCGTCTGTTTTTGGCT
>CAIVHJ010000213.1 GCA_903905665.1 uncultured Phycisphaerales bacterium | reverse complement strand
GATTCCAGCCGCGGGCGGCTCGGCGATTACCGAGAAGAACGCCGGGCGGATTCGCGCGAAGATGATTGCCGAGGGAGCGAATGCTCCGCTGACGCCGGCGGCCGACGAAATCCTCAACAATCGCGGTGTGTTCATCATCCCGGATATTCTCTGCAACGCTGGCGGCGTGTTCGTTTCCTACCTCGAATACGCCCAGGAAACGCAGCGAGATCAGATGACCCGCGACGTGGTGGAAGAGCGGTTGAACCAGCGCATGACGAACACCTTTGGGCAGGTGTACGAGCGCGCCGAGCAGATGCACGAAACGATGCGCAACGCGGCGATGGACATTGCGGTCACGCGCGTGGTCGATGGCATTGTCGCCCGCGGGCTGCTGCCGTAAAATGGTGATTAGTGAGACGTGCCCCCGGTCGCTGCCCGCTTCATTCTGCAATTTGACTTTGGCTTATTCTAAGAAATCAGCCGAGTCTCTCGCGCGCTGACTGCCGGGCCAACTGCTACAACGCGTTGCTAAGGGCTTTTATGGAGGGTTTCTTTTCCATAGTGGACCCTTTTGTGTATCGCTTTGTCTCTCTAAACGACCGTGACTGAGCCAAAAACCGGCGCGTTGAATATGGCAATTCGATCGCTTCGCAGGCGGTTTCGCGCGCTATGCATACTATCCTAGCATCACGTCTCATCACTCGTAATTAGAGCATATCGCATGCCTACCAGAACAAAATAGCGCTTGGTGAGACGTAACGCCGGTCGGTTTATCAACTTGGCTTTGGCTTGTTCAAGAAATAGGCCGAGTTTCTTGTCGCGCGCTGCCTGCCGTGCCAACCGCTGTACCATGTTGCTGTCGCTGCCGTAAAATAGTGATTAGTGAGATGCGACACCGGTCGCTCCTTACTCAATTGCGATAGTGATGCATCTACATCCGCATTCACATGTGCAGCCTTCGTGCGGCAAAATCGGAACACCATCAATTGGGTATGTTTTCCCATCGTTTGACCGGCACGTCGGACAGTCGTCACTATTCCTTGGCGACAGGATTTTAACCCGCCGAATTCCGGCCTCTTTCATTTCTTGAAGTCTGACTCTATTGAGGGCGTGGAAAAGAAGCATCCTCGCCTCTGTGACCAAAACCGTTTTGTCGTCCCCACTGTTATCTGGCAGCCACGGGGACGGATCATTTGTACCCCAGAGGTGGATCATCGCTGCTGCCAGACGCAAGTTCAGCATTGTGTCCTCGCCGAAGCGCGCATGGCGTGAAAGATGTGCTGTAAAGATTATCTGGAGGACACTGAGGTCGTGGCTGCAATCGTATCTTTGCCAGTCTATCCCGACGCCTCGCGGGAAAACTCGTGAGGCTTCGTAGGCGCCTATCACCGAACATGCCGCTTTGAATCGCCTTTGTTTTAGCGCCTCAAGGCACTCGCTCTCAGCCCTCTCTTTTGCGTGCCTTTCGGCCTCTTGGAATTTCTCGACGAGGATGCGGCCTTTGGTTGTGCAAACCAGAAAGTTCTTGTCCGCTACCAGATTAGCCATACCTTCCGGGTCGGCATTCACTAGGCGCTTGGCCAACATCTCCTTTGTGCCTGAGGAAGGGAGGCCCCTTTCCTTCGCCAAGGCCTTTAACTCACTGCTCCACCTATGTTGCAGGGTTAAGACAGGTTCGGCCTTGTGAACCAATCCTTCGGCCAAGAAACGGGTGAGAATATTCGCTGGATCGTCTCCAAGAACCGCTTTCCAGCCAAGAGAGTCGGGCACATTGCTAGGCTCATTGGGGAGGGTGTATCGGCTCAGCAAAAGCAACTCGGCCCGGTTCGTCGGGAATGAGGACACTTTGAAAAAGGTCTTCATTTGTTCGATAGGGTTGGGAACGATAGCCATAGGGGTCACGTCCCTTCATTCTGCAATTTGGCTTCCTAGAATTGTTAGGGTCATGAGGTTGTCGCCGAACCCGCAACGGCGAGCAGGCGGCAGCCGGTTCATAACCCCGTAGTGTAGCAAGACCGAGGCGGCCGTGCAAGCGATGACATGAGCGGGTAGTGTCCTAATTTGAATTCTTGTGGTGGGTGTGACTCTGAACTTTATTGAGGCAGACGCCCAAGAGTATGACCCCCATCACAGTAAAATAAGAGATAAGCAAGAGGGTGTTTCCATCGCTGAGAATAAGCGCCACTACCAAGATCAGGCTCAGCACACTCCCGATCATAATGAGATGGTGCGGCCACTTACTCCATTCTAAGGGTTCTTTGCAAGAGAGGCATGGGACAACTTTTCGCACACCCCATGGAGCGAGTTTGACCCGTTGAAACCATCCGAGATAGTGGCCGCATTGTGGGCATCTCCATCTATACCACGTAATCATGCTACCTCACTTCTGCACTTTGCTGGCAATCGCGGCTCTCACCGCTGTTTGTGGAGATTCGACTGGCGGGATTTCTAAAACGGCAACGTAGCGCTTCTCCTTGCCGTCTGGAAAACTCCACGCATAACATCGCTTGGTTTTTGGGTGTCCGGTGATCGCAAATGATTCGACTACGCCTTCCCAAACAGTCTGAGTGCCGAACATTTCCACGATTGGCACAGACTGTTCGTGCTGCGCTTTACAGTGGTGCATGGTCTCTACTGCTTCGCGCAATTGGTCAATCCGCTTGCTCATCCTTCAATCATATCCACAAGCTGCCGCACCGTCCACGGAGAAGTAGTAACTCCGGCTTCCATCGCGGGAGTGCAACGGATGGTCTTATGAATCTTCACGAAATTGTAATAGGCGTAGTGCAGCGCAACTGCGGCTCGGAAATTCTCAATTTTTTTAGAGAATGCATTGGTCAACCGAGACAATCTGCGGCAGTGCATTCGCAACGTGTGATTCTGTTTTTCGATGAAGCTGGTGGAAATCAGGTCAACATCGGGATTCCCGCATACCGGCATCTTTTCAACTTTCACGACTTCCGGCGGGGAATAGCGCCGCTGCTCCATTAGCTCCGCGTGGCTAAAGGTTTTAACAATTGAACCGTAATCCACGTTTGCGCCAAAGGCTCGCTCGATTGCGCCGTTGTAAGCGCGTAGGGCGTCCGTAGAAATCTGAATCCGGTGGCTTAGGCGAGCCGCCAAATCTTCCATGAAGCAATTCGCCATGTACTGAGTGCGATCTGCTAGAAGATAAGCCAACCGTGGCCGGTGTTCTTCTTTTTTCGGATGAGCCACAAACCACTCTTCCCAAAAGGTGCGGAATCAAAGTTTACCGATACAAAACTACAGAAGCAGAGGGAACCCGCGATACATTGGCTTTTGACCCAAAGACAGTTGAAGGATGTGTGTATGACCAAATCAAAGAAGCAGTCAAACTCACCACGGAGATTATCGAACGCATCCCAAAACTAGGCGAGGAATCCCTTGAATCCATCAAATATCCTAGGGAAACACTGCATGAAATTGTCACGAATGCAGTCATCCACCGGGATTACAGCGTGGCGGACGACGTTCATATCCGTATCTTCGAAAACCGCATCGAAGTGCAAAGCCCAGGCCGACTGCCAGCCCATATCACGGTTACGAATATATTGACGGAACGATTCGCCCGGAATGGCGCGGTTGTCCGTTTTCTAAATAAATTTCCAGATGCGCCCAACAAAGACGTTGGAGAGGGTCTAAATACAGCCTTCGAAGCGATGCACCAATTGGGATTGAAAGAGCCACTCATTTCCGAAAAGGAAAACTCGGTCTTGGTTGTAATCAAACATGAGCAGTTGGCGTCTCCTGAGCAAGTAATAATGGATTATTTGGAGAAAAACCCGACGATCAAGAATAAAGTAGCCCGCCAGATCACCCATATTCGGGCTGATTACCAAATCAAAAGCATTTTCGGGCAGATGGTAAAGAGGGATATGATCGAACAGGTTATAGGAACTCGCACAAGCAGTACCGCCTACCGCAAGAAGCATACACCTTCTGAGAAGCAAGCCGAGCTTCCTATTTCAAAGTAAGTCTCCGCCCCGTCCCTGTTTTACGCCTATTCACCCCTTCTAACGGCTATTAACGGCAAATTAGGACACTACCCATGAGCATGATTACACAGGCCGTTTTTCCCTCGTTTTTTTCGCTTCGCGGTGGCGGAGAATCTGTAGTACACTGTCCCGTATAACGATATGAGCGCTACTGATACCAATACTACGATGGCGGTGTTCCTCGACCTCGAAAACATCGCTCTGGGGGCACTTGATGCCCATTACCCAAAGTTCGACGTCCAGAAGCTGCTCGAACGG
>CAIVHJ010000212.1 GCA_903905665.1 uncultured Phycisphaerales bacterium | reverse complement strand
GGTGGAGGGCTCAATGGCTTACCGGCATGGGTCAGAACGCTGTCACGAGTCCGACGCTGGGTAGGGGCAAAATTGGTCCTCTATCACGTCCGACTACAATTGCGAAAGGCTGTGAGTTAAATCAATGACGAGAAATCTTGTTTAGTTATGGGGGTGGATTCTGCTACAACGGCGAAAATGCCCTATCCGCTCAAATCACGATGCGAAGATGCACCATTCTCGGAAATGATGCTTATAGAACTCTCGCCCACTACCCTTATGGTGGGCTGGGAGGAGGGGCGTCAATTGACTCTGGGACAGATCAATTCTCTCGAATGATTCTGGAGGATTGTATAATTCAGGGGAACACTGCGAACGGGACGGGCGGGGTTCGGTTAGGCCCCCCTCTCGCTGGTCCGGACAACGGGAGCTTCGTTTCTCTGATACGCTGCAAGATCATCGGAAATTCGAGCAGAGGGTTTGATTTCTGGGGTCCATTTCCTCCACATAGTTTTATCCTCGCTGCTGGTGGAGTGAGCTTGGGAAACGTGAGCAGTGATATCCGGGATTGCCTGATTCAGGGCAACACGGGTTTTGGCGGCGGCATTGTGGGATTGGCGAATTCAGACACATCCCTCCACGTTTCCGGGTGTACAATCGTGGATAATGTTGCGGTTCCCCAACCAAGTGACGGAGACAGTTTCGGTGGTGGAATGGTGATATACAATATACCGGATATGTCGGAGTTCCTCGTCGAAAATAGCCTTCTGTGGGGCAACACCGCCGATTACGGATCACAAATTGCGATTGAACAAGGGTACCTAAGTGTTGCTCACAGCAACATACAGGGAGGCCAGGAAGATGTGTATCTCTCCGACTCATTTTATTATACGGAGATTGAATGGGGCGAAGGCAACATCAATGCCGATCCCTTGTTTGCCGCCGACGGGTATCACCTGCAACGGCGCTCGCCATGCGTCAATGCTGGTGATCCGGCGTACGTGCCGTCACCCGGTGAGACCGACATTGACGGTGAAATGCGGGTCTATGGTGGTCGCGTGGACATGGGCGCCGATGAATGGCAACCCATCATGATTCCACCGGACGAACTGGACCCGGCGCCGATGGAAGCGGAACCGATTGAACTTCCTCCGGGTCAGGGGATTCCATTGCCGTAATCGTTTCGATGCAGAGAGAATTTGAGGAGCCATCGCAAAACGAATCCGAGACGCGACTGTAAAGGAGCGTGCGTTTGCATCAGAGCCCCCCGCGCCAGCGGGGGGTTCTTCTTGTACTGCCCTGCGCGAGCAGGGGGCCTTTGTGTATAGGGGACAGGAGTCCTATCCCAAAGACTCCTGTCCCACTCTCTGTTCTTTCCTCAATTGCGTTCCGCACTCAGCATTCCGAATTCCGCATTTTCTTCCCTGCCGCCGGTTATCAATTGCCGGCCGAAATCCGAATTCCGCAATCCCCCCAGTCTCCAGTCCTGTCTCTTCCTTCCCGCTACCTGCTACCGGCTGTCGGCTTCCGGCTATTCCTTCGGCGCGGTCGGATAATCCGGATCGACGTTTCTCAAAAATCCCCGCCGGATCACCTGAAGCGGTCGAGCGATCGCCCGGTGGAGTCGGATGGTCCACGGCGGTTCGATCGATTCGGGTGGAAACTGGTCGGGAAAGTATCGGGACCGGTGTTTTTGGAGATGATAGCAGTCCATTTGTTGCAATGTTTGGCGAATCCATCGAAACGGCGGGAAATGCTCGCCCCACCACCCCGGCATGAACCATGCAATTTGGAAATCAATCAGATGCGGTCGTCCGTCGTCTCCGACAATAATGTTCTCCCGCTTCTCCAGATCGACGTATGCCATTCCCCGTCGATGAATTTCAGCAATCAAGTTTTCGAGTTGGTCGAAAAATTCCGGCGAAATCGCTTCGCCCTTTTGAAGCGAATGCCCCTCTACGTACTCATGCGCAAACGCAAGTGAATCACAAAATCCGCAAAACGGTGGAACCGACGAAACGTCCGCCAACTCCTGATAAATTCGCCCCTCCCGCCGAGTGAGATAACGGCCGATCCAATCGACGGGCAATCCCAAAATGTCCGCCCGACGTCCGAACTTAACGACGACCCGGCGACCATTCGCTCCACGATACAAACCAGTCGCCGCAAAAAAATCATGCTTGAAAACCCGCTCAAGGCAATAATCTCCATTAGGTAAATAAATCTGCACCGGCAACTGTTTGCGACCCAGCGCTTTGAGAAAATACGGAGATGATGGACCTTGACGCATCATAGGGTGCCATTGTACAAGAAGCGACTGTACAAGAAACAACAACTCGCGTCCGCTTCCGAGGGATGATTCGTTTGTAACACTGGGAAATGCATGAACTTAAACGAAATCAGAGGGACCCGGCATGTTTGAAATCCGCGTTGAATCCTGTTTTCACGCAACCCACGCCGTTTTTGACGCCAGTGGCTCCATGGAGCCGCCACATGAACATCACTGGAAAGTGACGTTGATTTTACGCGGTGAACAATTAAATGATCATGGTTTTTTGGTGGATTTTTGCGCTACGCAAGAGCGTTTGCAACGTATTCTCGCCCAACTTGAAGGGTCGAATCTCAATCAAAATCCGCGATTGGACGGAATAATCCCGACAGCGGAACACCTTGCCCGGCTTGCGTTTGAGTTGTTGGCGCCGTTGTCATGGTCACCCGGACACTTGGCAGAGGTGATGGTTCAAGAGGCAGAAGGATTTGCGGCATCTTACAGTGAAAAAGAGGTACGATAAGTTGAATCGAAAACGGCGCAGAATTTAAGACCGATCGTATTGCGCAACTTCATGTTGCATGTTTATTCGGTGAGACACTAATTGACGTGGGGGTAATCGTATCCTAAGATTCTCATGGGTTTTGGATTGGTTTTTTGATGAGTTCTGAGTGAATTTTCGTGAGTTTTTTGGTGAATTTTGAGCGCTTTTTGAGCGTGTTTTGAGAGTCTTTGAGTGGAATTGGTGAAGGGATTTCGATGCCGGTTGCTTGTCAACATTGTCAAAAAGCAGCAGCCACAGTTCACCTGACGGATATCGTGCAAGGTGAGAAACGTGAGCGGCATCTTTGCGCGGATTGCGCCGAAGAAGAAGGCGTGATCATGAAGACGACCCCTGTGCCGCTCAACGAAGTGCTGAGCAAGTTTGTGATGCAAAAAGCGGCGGTTCAGGAGTTGGCGGATTTGACATGCGAACAATGTGGGATGACATTCGTGGAGTTTCGCAGCCACGGCCTTCTCGGATGCCCCAACGACTATGACGCCTTTCGACGAGCGATGGATCCGCTGATCGAGCGAACACACGAGGGAACAACACAGCACGTCGGAAAGACTCCCCTCCGAATGGACCCCGCCGCCCGAAATAAAATGGACATGATCCGCCTTCAACGCGAACTTTCACAATCTGTTACCGATGAAAAATACGAGGAAGCCGCCCGGTTGCGGGATCAGATACAGAGGATGAAATCGGAATGAAAGACCTGGATCAACTCATCGGGCACATCGGGGCGTGGCTGGTTCATTCCGGCCCGATGAATGACGTCGTGATTTCATCCCGCGTTCGTCTCGCGCGAAATCTGGCGGGTTTTCCATTTTTGCTCAAGAGCGACGAAAGCCAGCGCAAGGAAATTCATCGAACGCTCTATGAGACCGTTTTGCAAACGTCGTGGGGACCGAAGATGGTGTACGTCGATGTCGAAAAGGCATCGGCCCTCGACCGTCAATTGATGGTCGAACGGAACCTGATCAGCCGGCAACTGGCTGAGATCGAAGGCAGTCGCGGGGTCGCGTTTTTGCCCGAAGAAACCATGTCGCTGATGATCAACGAGGAAGACCATCTGCGCATGCAGGTCATTCGCAGCGGGTTGCAACTGGCCGAGTTGTGGCAGGAGATCGACGCCATCGACAACGATCTGCTTTCGAAAGTGGATTTTGCTTTTCACGAGCAGTACGGATTTTTGACAGCGTGTCCGACCAACGTGGGAACCGGAATTCGCGTTTCGGTGATGCTGCATCTGCCGGCATTGAAGTTGGCGGGTGAACTCGAAAAGGTATCTCATGCGGCGAAGGACATGCATTTGGCGGTTCGGGGGTTGCACGGCGAGGGGACCGAAGCGACGGGTGATTTTTATCAGGTTTCCAATCAGACGACACTCGGCCGGAGCGAATCCGAGATCATTCATGAATTCAACGACGTGATCATTCCCCGGATCGTGGAGTATGAACGACTTGCCCGCCAGGTTTTGCTCAAAGATCGACAAGCGGCGCTGGACGACAAAATTTGGCGTGCGTACGGGGTGCTCGAAAACGCGCGAACGATGAGTACCGAGGAGACGCTGTTCTTGCTGTCGCACCTTCGGATGGGCGTGAACATGGGTCGCCTGTCCAACATTCCGATCGATACGATCAACGATTTGTTCCTTCGCACCCAGCCGGCCCATCTGCAGAAGATGAGCGGTTCGATTCTGGATGGTGAGGCGCGAAGCATCGCCCGCGCAGATTACATCCGCAAACGTCTCGCCAGCGACAATTGACCACAATCTCGCAAAAACAGGTGGGGAGTTCCCGTCAATTATTGAAATTGCGGTTGTTTGGACTACCATGGTGTACACATGCACCCTGAGAGTCTGAGTACATAAAATACGATTATATGAAAATTCGCCGCATAATAGCGTTATTCATCTATGGTTGCTTCGTGTTGTGGATTTTGGCTGCAATTCTGAGCTTTTTCAATTTGGAATATGTCGGGAGTCCCAGTAGCGGTATCTCATTCCTTATCGGTGGTAACAGGGGTGATGTATATTTGCACTCATTAGCGAATAACGTTAATTCGGGTCTTGTGCCTTCCGGGTGGCGATACGTCGGCTATCAACCCACATACCATTATTTGCGACTTGGCGTTTGGTGGGACTGGTGTAATGGAACCTACAGCTTTGGATTTCATCTTTCGTCATTATTGATTATTTTGATCCTCGGCTTTTGTTGCTGGATGATTTATCCATTTGCGCCGTTGCTTTATGAATCTCGAACCAGAAAACGAATTCGATTGGGGTTATGTATCGGCTGCGGATATGACTTGCGAGGTTCGAGTGAGCGATGTCCTGAATGCGGCCGGTCCTTCAGCAGGGCGGCATTGCCGTCGGCTCATTGCCGAGATCAAGAAGTTTCCGGTAATCCCGATGACAATGTTGCTTCTGCAACCCTGAGTGAGGACGTGCGTGGGTTTATCGCCAATGCATTATTATTCTGTTCGGTCTTAAGTGTGCCGCTGTTTATTTTCAGCGGTTTTACGTGTTTGTATCACAAAGATCAATTCGAAGCCGAGACATGGGATGGCGCCCTTCATTTTGAGTGGGACAAAACGCGGGCTGTCTCCTCTGATGATACTGGTTGGGAGTGGCGAGGATGGACCGGGCTTGATCATGCCCAGTATATCCACGATCCGAGTATAGAGTCCTCTGAATAACCACTACAAGTTCAGTCATTCATGACGATAGGGTTTTTTCAAATACAAGAATCGCCTCACCGGGCAGCCGCCTCTCTGAATCACCACTGGTTTTGCTCAT
>CAIVHJ010000211.1 GCA_903905665.1 uncultured Phycisphaerales bacterium | reverse complement strand
TGTCTGCTGCCGTGAGCAGGAAATATCGCTCATGCCCCGCTGAATCAAAGACGAACATTTTGTCGGCAATGATATGCAGGACTATGATCCGAGGCGCCGGGGTGTCTTCCAGGAAGAGATAGTCATCGGCAATCTTCCCGATGATTTCTTCGATGGTGTCGGTATTGGTCAGGGAGTCGGCAATCAGGTGGTCCCATCCACGTAGAATGCCGTCCCATAGAAAGAATTCCTCCCGGCAGTAGGAGTTGAAGAGGTATTCCTGAGTAGCGTCATGCCGCATGTTTACGAGATCAGAGGCAGAGAGCAAGAGTTTCAGGTAAACCGGCAGATATGGCTGCGGCTCCTCCATCGCGATGTTGAAGGATTCAAAGAGTTGATCCCAGTAATACGGAACGGCGTTCGCGTATGAGGAGTGAATCTGAAGCTCGCTGGAGACCTCTTCCATGAACGTGTCAGACCCACTCATAACCACGTCCAAATGCATGTGCGCGATCTTGATGGGCAGGATGGGCTTCGTGTAAACGATATTCAGAACCGATTGCTTTACCCGCGTCTGAGATCCACCGATCAGATCGGCGAAAGCGAGGGCGTCGCCGACAACCGGCAAGTGGTATGGCGTAAAGGCTTCGGCTATACCGAAAGTCTCCTCGATCTGGTCGTTCCAGACGACATAAGCCTCATGCCCAAGGTCGAAAGACTCCTCAATCAGGTCATCGAACACCAAACCAGCGACATTCACATTGCCCTGCTGATATTCGGTGAACCAGAGGTAATCTTCGATTTCCAAGTATGCGTTTGCCATTATGTGTCCACGACCTCATCAGCGAAGTGGGCCTCTTCCAAAGCCGCACTGGTCCAGATAGGCTCTCTCAGCATGAAACCGAATTGGGACCCCTCCAGCAGCAGTTTTGTCCAGTTCACGGTTAGGCCAGGGACCAAGCCGTAATAGACATCAAGAAACTGGTATGTCCACCCGATGAGCTTCTTTGCCAGTGAGCTTATGACAATGATGTCGTTCCCCGATGATTTGTATAGAGGTATTAGCGTATTGGGCGGCGGCGTTCCCGGAGAGGCGACACTCCGCGCAGCGATTCGGTGATTGACGGCAATGAGCGTGGAATCCACGGGGATGTCTGCATCGGCAAACCGCATGGTTTCCTGGGATAGGTCCTGGGAGGATTGAATATAGTCCGCCTCAATCGCCGGGTCGAACGCCGGGTCGTCAATCAGCGATACATGCTCCGTGCCTTCAGGAGCGGGAATGCCATTGAGGTAGGGTTCCCATGCTACCTGGTCGCCATCGTTTGTGGGGTAGACCGCTTTGACAAAGATGTCGCCAAGAAAATCATTGTGATAGCCGCCTTCGTCGTCGCAAATATAAATGCAATCCATGTACATAGATTGCACATTGTTGCCACCGGGGTTGCCAAAGTAAACCCTGTTTAGTTTGGCCCGAGGATCGAAGGGATTATTTCCGAATCCATCTCCTGCCGCTGTCTTGATTCCCGTGACATCATGAACCACTCTCCCGTTTACGGCGCACTTCACCCGGCCGTTCACGTAATCCGTGACATCAACCAGGATCTCGATAAAGGTGTACGCACCGGAGGTCTTTATGAACGGGACCGATACGTAAGCTGAACTCGGGATCGCCGGGTACCCACTGGCGCCAGTCCTGAAACCGAAAGTTAGCCCGCTGGCGGATACATTTACGGAAACCAAGAAGTTTTCATAAGACCCATAGTTAAATCCTACTGAGAAACCGTTTTGGTATGAAGTGCTTTCCGAGAAAGCGAGACCGACGACAAGCCTGGTAGCAGACCTCGTAAGCTGGAAATACTGAGCGACGCCACCTCCGCCTCCCTGGTTAAATTCCAACCGGTTCGTTCCCCAGCGCCCCGTCCCGGTATTGATTGCCAGGGTACGTCCGTTCCACCAGTCCCGTCCCCACCAGCCGAGAGCATCCAAGGGTTCTATTGTTACATGATCAAATGAATCAAAGTATTTTAGCATGGTTAAGCTCCCCAGGGGTTATCGCCGGTATGGTCTCCGTCACTCCCTGTCTGTTCAATCGGCGCTACCTGCCAGCTATTTATGACCATCCCGAACATGGTTTCGTACCGCCAATGTTGGGTGAGAACACTGTCTACGAATGCGGGGTCTTCCGTGCTCAATTCAACCCAGAACCCATAACCAGTCTCTTCCAGACCGAATTCGTCTGCGATGCCAAGGCCAATGCCGTTCATGGTTTCATCGTCAGGATAAAGAGTCTCTTCAAGCAGTTCGTGGTTATCCCACGGTTCATCTGCGTCGATGTAGAGTTCCTCCTCGATCAGTTCGTGGCCGTCCCAGAGATAAGGCTCTTCAAGGCCAAACATCTCTTCCAAGGTTTCAATAATAGAAATGCCCGTCTCGGATGTCAGCTCAATGGCGTCCAAGAAGACCTCCTCCCAGAACCCATCCGCCCAGTCATAGATATCCAAGGCCTCGTCAATCGTGTCGAGGAACTGTATAGACACGGCCTCCTCGAATCCAACAAACTCACCTGCGAACAAATAGGTCCAGGGAATCACGTCCCTAAACTCAATGGTCTCATTCAGAAAGCGGTTTCCGCCACGATTACCCTCGGTAAACGACTCAAGTACGATGGAATCATAGAACGCCCATACATATTCAAAGGTGGGATCGTCTGCGGCATCAACCCGATCATCGACAAACTCCTCAAAGTACCTGTGCATCATTTCCGAAAAATCAATTTCCTCGGCCACCGTGTCGTAAATGGCGATGTTTATGCGAGCAATGGCTGGGTCGTATGATTCTGGTGCGATTTCTACCGGGACCAGTTCAAAACCCCATTCGGATCCGTCAATAGTGGCAGGTGTCCACCGGGCATATTGTCCGCCCGGCTCTATCGTCTCATCGTTTTCCCAAACAAACTGCCGGGCCTCATACTGCGCCCTCTGGACAAGAGGGGCATCCATCGGGTTGCTTTCGATCAACGCCTCAATTCCTAATTTCCTCACGGCCTTGATGGTTGCAGGGGTATCCAGATATAGTGGTTGCATCAGGGCATGAAGGACGGCGCCGTGGATCTTAGAGTAACTACCCTCATCGCTCAGGGAATTGAAACGCATCAACTGCCGGTCGCCGTATTCTTCTATCGTGAGATAGTTACCGGCGAATGGTTCCCACGGGATAAACAACGGGGCTGCTTCAGGATCGGGAAGCGGCACGGGAAGGTTGTTGACGGTGTCGATGTAGTCTTCGTCGACTGTACGGAATCTGTAAGTTTCTCCGAAGGGGACGCTGTTGTTTTCTGACCCGTCACCGGAAACCGACACACGCCTGACCTTCACGTTTCCAAGAAAGATGTTGTTGTGCTCGCCCTCGTCGTTGCAGATGTAGACATCGTCAATGCCTACTTGTGGCCTTGACCCCTGATAACCAAGTCCCAGCCTTACGCCGCTGATAAGAAATGACGCATCTCCACCTGTTTCAGCAGCCGTCATGATGTTGCTGAACACTAAATTCTCGGTGCCCCGCCCCCCCAGCCGAACCTCCGCCCATGCCTGCGGCTGCGCGGCAACATTCCCCATGAGCGTCATCCCGACCTGAAAATACCTGAAGTCCCCGTTGGTCAAGTTCGCGCTCGTATTGATCCGGCCCGTTTTCGTTACTGTGCCGGTCCCTACGAAAGTCCACGTGACATCAATATATGATGGGGCAATGACAAGCTGGCAGGAAGCAACCAGGGTATGCGGAACGCCTGGGTAGTACCACACTACCTGCGGTGATGGGTTAGCCGTCTTGTTGTACGGACAACCCTTCATAAAATCTATTTTGATTCCAAAAGTCGAGTTATATACATCTGCGCCAGCTCTCGCCGACCTCGCCGCAAGTCCGACATAAACCGTCCTAGAGGGTTTGATATAAGTCCAGAGCCACCACGTGGTTCCCTGCATCGCCCTGCCGTCCGGTCTTGTAGCGTATAGTTTAGCCGGGGAATAC